>NZ_JBQKKM010000010.1:0-122329 GCF_052116745.1 Niallia sp. Sow4_A1
TAGCGTAAGCTAGTAAGATCCCTGAAAGATGATCAGGTTGATAGGTCAGAGGTGGAAGCGTGGCGACATGTGGAGCTGACTGATACTAATAGATCGAGGACTTAACTAAAACGAAAAGCGGAAACGCCTGTTTATCGGAGTTGTAGCTGGACAATAATGATTACTCATTTCTTTCTTTACTTCATAATCTAGTTTTCAGGGAATAATTTTCTAAAATTATCCTTGAAAAAATCTCAAAAAACATGTATAATAAAATATGTCTTGAGAAAAGTCTGGTGGCGATAGCGAGAAGGTCACACCCGTTCCCATACCGAACACGGAAGTTAAGCTTCTAAAGCGCCGATGGTAGTTGGGGGTTCTCCCCCTGTGAGAGTAGGACGTCGCCAGGCATTATATATGGAGGATTAGCTCAGCTGGGAGAGCATCTGCCTTACAAGCAGAGGGTCGGCGGTTCGATCCCGTCATCCTCCACCATTATTATGGACAGACTATACACGCCGGTTTAGCTCAATTGGTAGAGCAACTGACTTGTAATCAGTAGGTTGGGGGTTCAAGTCCTCTAGCCGGCACCACTTTTTTTGAGCCATTAGCTCAGTCGGTAGAGCATCTGACTTTTAATCAGAGGGTCGGAGGTTCGAATCCTCCATGGCTCACCATATAGTAAATATTGGTTTTATTAAGCGGGTGTGGCGGAATTGGCAGACGCACTAGACTTAGGATCTAGCGCCGCAAGGCGTGGGGGTTCGACTCCCTTCACCCGCACCAATTAATTAAATATTATGCGGAAGTAGTTCAGTGGTAGAACACCACCTTGCCAAGGTGGGGGTCGCGGGTTCGAATCCCGTCTTCCGCTCCAAAAACAATGCCGGGGTGGCGGAACTGGCAGACGCACAGGACTTAAAATCCTGCGGTAGGTGACTACCGTACCGGTTCGATTCCGGTCCTCGGCACCATTGTTTTTAAATTAATGCGCCCGTAGCTCAATTGGATAGAGCGTCTGACTACGGATCAGAAGGTTATGGGTTCGACTCCTTTCGGGCGCGCCATTATATTTCGGGAAGTAGCTCAGCTTGGTAGAGCACTTGGTTTGGGACCAAGGGGTCGCAGGTTCGAATCCTGTCTTCCCGACCAGCGAAACATATGGGGCCTTAGCTCAGCTGGGAGAGCGCCTGCCTTGCACGCAGGAGGTCAGCGGTTCGATCCCGCTAGGCTCCACCAATATTTACATTTATTAATATGATGGCGGCGTAGCTCAGCTGGCTAGAGCGTACGGTTCATACCCGTGAGGTCGGGGGTTCGATCCCCTCTGCCGCTACCATAAAAAATCTGGACCTTTAGCTCAGTTGGTTAGAGCAGACGGCTCATAACCGTCCGGTCGTAGGTTCGAGTCCTACAAGGTCCACCATATCATTGAGGAGGAATACCCAAGTCCGGCTGAAGGGATCGGTCTTGAAAACCGACAGGCGGGTCAAACCGCGCGGGGGTTCGAATCCCCCTTCCTCCTCCATTTGATTTACTTATATTATTGTCGCGGGGTGGAGCAGTCTGGTAGCTCGTCGGGCTCATAACCCGAAGGTCGCAGGTTCAAATCCTGTCCCCGCAATCTGGTCCGGTAGTTCAGTTGGTTAGAATGCCTGCCTGTCACGCAGGAGGTCGCGGGTTCGAGTCCCGTCCGGACCGCCATTTAAGATGGCTCAGTAGCTCAGTCGGTAGAGCAAAGGACTGAAAATCCTTGTGTCGGCGGTTCGATTCCGTCCTGAGCCACCATTTAGTTTTTTCTAAAATGAAGGTATAAAACGATGGCGGCTATGGCGAAGTGGTGAACGCATCGGATTGTGGCTCCGACACTCGTGGGTTCGATTCCCACTAGTCGCCCCATTATAAAAAATTAATATGCGGGTGTAGTTTAATGGTAAAACCTCAGCCTTCCAAGCTGATGTCGTGGGTTCGATTCCCATCACCCGCTCCATATTTAGGGCCTATAGCTCAGCTGGTTAGAGCGCACGCCTGATAAGCGTGAGGTCGATGGTTCGAGTCCATTTAGGCCCACCATAAAATGAATATTCCGCAGTAGCTCAGTGGTAGAGCATTCGGCTGTTAACCGAACGGTCGTAGGTTCGAGTCCTACCTGCGGAGCCATTTTTTTTGGGGAAGTACTCAAGAGGCTGAAGAGGCGCCCCTGCTAAGGGTGTAGGTCGCGTAAGCGGCGCGAGGGTTCAAATCCCTCCTTCTCCGCCATTATTGGCCCGTTGGTCAAGCGGTTAAGACACCGCCCTTTCACGGCGGTAACACGGGTTCGAATCCCGTACGGGTCATAAAAAACTGATAGCATATGCTATCAGTTTTTTTTATTGATTTAAGAAAGTTAGCCGTTGGAACATTAAAGTGATTAGAATAAGAAATTTTAGATGTTATTAAAATTTTCCCCGTTTTAAATTTTCTTTCCATTTATCCTCACTTGTAAATAATTTGTTACCTGGATTATTTAAATCAAAATCGGAAAGAAATCCAGTATATGGTCCTCTAAACATGTCAACAGCAAGTATTTTTTGGTCCGGTGCTTCAAAGAATGGATTATAATTTTTTGATGTCTGTTCATTCAGATATTCTTCTTCACTTTTACTCATAATAAGTTACCTTCCTTATTTTTAGAGATCCTTCTTAGTATTCCTAATCATTCAAAATCTATGATAAAAATTCACAATCTAAATTAGTCAATTAAACATAAAAAGTTTTAGAGTATCATAAAATTTTAAAAACAAAAAAGGATTTACACTTTATTGATAGAATATTAAAATTAATCGAATTTAATTCTATGTACAATTGTAATGAATGTCGTAATTTGTTTTAGAAATTGAAAAAAAGGGAATTAGCATGTACAAAGTGTAAAGTTTAGTCACTTAATATTATATGTAATAGAAAGTAGGATGACAGTGGAGACAGTATATCCAACAGAATTTCAACTACATTTATTTCACGAAGGTAACTTGTTTGAGAGTTATAGATTATTTGGATCCCATGTTCATCATAAAAATGGAGAGGTTTACACCAGTTTTTGTGTGTGGGCTCCAAATGCTCTATCTGTTCAATTGGTTGGGGATTTTAATAATTGGAATGGGGAAGGTTTTTCACTGGAACGAATTAATAAAGAAGGTGTGTGGCTTCTAAATGTTAATAAGGATTTAACAGGTGCGATGTATAAGTATAAATTAACATCACCTGATGGAAAAGTGCTTCTTAAGGCTGACCCATATGCTTTTTTCTCCGAATTAAGACCCCATACAGCTTCTATTGTTTATTCATTGGAAGGCTATAAATGGAAAGATTCAAAATGGAAACAAAAAAAGACAAAAAAGAATTCCCTAAATGAGCCATTAGCTATATATGAAGTTCATTTAGGATCTTGGAGAATGCATGAGAATGGAGATCTTTATTCTTATAGAGAACTTGCTGATGAATTAATTCCTTATGTAATAGAGCAAGGATTTACACATATTGAGCTACTGCCTTTAGTTGAACATCCCCTTGATATATCTTGGGGATACCAAGGAACAGGCTATTACTCTGCAACGAGCAGATTTGGGGAGCCTAAGGATTTAATGTATTTTATCGACAAGTGTCATCAGCACGGACTAGGAGTTATTTTTGACTGGGTGCCAGGTCATTTCTGTAAGGATGCGCACGGATTATATCAATTTGACGGAACGAGTCAATTTGATTATGGCAATCCATTAGATCGCGAGAATTACGTTTGGGGAACAGCAAATTTTGATTTAGGAAAAAAAGAAGTTCAGAGCTTCCTTATTTCAAACGCTATTTTTTGGATGGAGTATTTTCATGTCGATGGATTTAGAGTAGATGCTGTTTCTAATATAATTTATTGGCCAAATTCCAATGAAAACAGTGTGAATCAGTACGGAATCGATTTCCTCCAAAAATTAAATCAAACAGTATGTCAATATGATCCGTCAGTCTTGATGTTTGCTGAGGATTCTACTGACTGGCCCCAAGTAACTGCTCCAGTCCATTATGGCGGTATTGGATTCCATTATAAATGGAATATGGGGTGGATGAATGATATTTTAACCTATATGGAAACTGATTCAGTTAATAGAAAGCATATACATGATAAAGTCTCCTTTTCTCTACATTATGCATTTTCCGAGAATTTTGTTCTGCCCTTCTCACATGATGAAGTTGTTCATGGAAAAAAATCGTTAGTAGATAAGATGCCAGGAGATTATTGGCAAAAATTTGCTCAATTTCGTCTTCTTTTAGGATATATGATTGCCCATCCAGGAAAAAAATTATTATTTATGGGAAATGAATTTGCACACTTTGCAGAATGGAAAGATAAAGAACAGTTAGATTGGATGTTGCTAGATTATGAGATGCACCAAAAAGCAAATGAGTATATGAAAGAATTACTAAAAATCTATAAAAGATCTAAGCCTTTGTATCAACTGGATCATGTTAATGAAGGCTTTGAATGGATTGATGTAAATAATAGAAACCAATCGATATTCTCCTTTATACGTAAAGCTGAAAAAGAAGAGGATTATTTAGTCGTAATTTGTAATTTTACCTATCATACATATGAAAATTATAGGATAGGTGTTCCTCTAAATAACTCTTTCCGAGAAATATTAAATAGTGACACTGATAGATTTGGTGGAGCTAATTATATAAATAAAAAAGTAATAAAAGCAGAAAATGTAGAATTTCATGGTAGACCTTTTTCTGTTCAGCTAACAATACCAGCTTTCAGTATGATAGTTTTACGTCCAGTTCAACATCGGAAGGGGAGAAAAGGAAATGGGAAAGAAACGGTGCGTCGCAATGCTTCTAGCAGGAGGAAAGGGGAGTAGGCTATATTCATTAACCAAGAGTCTAGCAAAGCCTGCTATTCCTTTTGGAGGAAAATATCGAATTATTGACTTCACCTTAAGTAATTGCTCCAATTCTGGAATAGAAACAGTTGGTGTTTTAACACAATATCAGCCGCTAGTTTTAAACTCTTACATTGGAATAGGAAGTGCGTGGGACTTAGATCGTGTTAATGGAGGAGTAACTGTTTTGCCTCCATATAGTGAATCTTCCGAAGTGAAATGGTATACGGGAACAGCCAGTGCCATATTTCAAAATCAGAACTACTTGTCTCAATATGATCCTGAATATGTTCTTATTTTATCTGGAGATCATATTTATAAAATGAATTATGAGGAGATGCTAGAATATCATATCTCAAAGCAAGCAGATGCCTCTATCTCTGTCATTCAAGTAGGATGGGAAGATGCTAGTAGATTTGGAATTATGAATACAAATAAAGATATGCACATCATTGAATTTGAGGAGAAGCCAAAGCATCCAAAGAATAATTTAGCCTCTATGGGTATTTATATATTTAAATGGAAGGTATTAAAAGAATTACTAGAAGAAGATAATTTAAACAAAAATTCATCACATGATTTTGGGAAAGATATCATTCCTTTATTAATAGAAAAACAGAAAAAGGTTGTTGCCTACCCATTTAAAGGATATTGGAAAGATGTTGGAACTGTGCAAAGCCTTTGGGAAGCAAATATGGATTTATTGGATGAGACTAGTAATTTAAATATATCTGATTATAATTGGAGAATTTATACCGTAAATCCAAATCATCCACCACAATATATTTCTAATGATGCACTGGTTAAGGAGTCCATGGTAAATGAAGGATGTATTATTAGTGGGAATTTAGAAAAATCAATAGTCTTTCAAGGGGTTACTGTAGGAAAAGGGACAATCATTCGTAGTTCTGTAATAATGCCTGATGCTAAGATTGGCAACAATGTTTATATTGAGAAGGCTATTGTCCCTTCTGACATTACAATACCAGATGGAATGGTCATTAAACCAAATAAAGACGTAGATGAAGTAGTCCTAGTAACAGAAGAAATGGTTAATGAAATGATTTCCTAACAAACTAGAAGGAGGGATTAAGATGATAAGATCAATGCTGGGCATAATTGATGCAACAACACATATGGAAGATTTAGAAGAGTTAACTGCTCATCGTACACTAGCTGCACTTCCAATCGGTGGACGATATCGTTTAATTGATTTTGTTCTTTCCAATATGGTGAACTCTGGAATAGGAAGTGTTGCTATTTTTCCAAAGTATCAGTACCGCTCTTTAATGGATCACTTGGGATCGGGGAAAAACTGGGACTTAGATAGAAAAAGAGATGGTTTATTTTTCTTTCCTGCATCAATGGATGATGCAAATACTAGTGGTATAGGTTCTTTTAATCATTTTTCAGCAAATATGGATTATTTTCAGAGAAGCAAGCAAGAATATGCATTAGTTGCGAATTGCTTTACCGTTTTTAATATGAATTTTACTCCTGTACTAGAACGTCATCTCGATTCTGGCTGTGATATAACGGAGATTACCAATAATGGAAGTTCCCTAGAAATATATCTAATCAAGAAATCAAAGCTAATTGAATTAATACATTCAAGGGATGATAAAGGTTATACATGTATGAAAGATGTAGTAATAGATATTAATAACCAGTTAAAAATATGTGAATACGAATATAACGGCTATGCCGAAAAAATAAATTCTATATCTAGTTATTATCATGTAAGCAAGGATATTTTAAAATCTAAAGTATGGAATCAGCTTTTTATAAAAGAGAGACCAATATTTACTAAGGTGAAAGATGAGCCACCTACTCGCTATACAAGTACGGGTGAAGTAAAAAACTCAATGATAGCAAATGGATGTGTTATTGAAGGCGATATTACCAACAGTATTATTTCTAGAGCTGTGAAAGTTGGAAAAGGTTCTAGTTTAAAGAATTGTATTATTATGCAAAAATGCACAATTGGAGAAAATTGTCATTTGGACTCAGTGATTCTAGATAAGGATGTTATAGTTGAAAGTGGTACAGTGATGACAGGTACTGCTACTTCTCCTTTTGTAGTAAGAAAAGGAACCGTGCAAGGAGCGTTGATGAATTCGTGAGAGTATTATTTGCAGTTTCAGAATGTGTACCATTTATAAAATCAGGAGGACTGGCAGATGTAGCTGGTTCTCTTCCAAAGGAATTAAAAAAACAAGGAACAGATGTAGCAGTAATTATGCCAAAATATCAAGATATCCCTGCCCATTTACTTGCCAACATAGAGAAGAAAAGATATTTCTATGTGCCAGTAGGCTGGCGAAATCAGTATTGTGGAATAGAAGAATTAGAAGTAGACGGTATCACTTTTTATTTTATTGATAATGAGTGGTATTTTAAGAGAAGTGGCTTATATGGCTATGGGGATGATGGGGAGCGTTATGCATTCTTTAATCGAGCTGTTTTAGAAAGTTTACCATTTTTAGCCGAATTTCCAGATATCATTCATTGCCACGATTGGCATACAGCGATGATTCCTTTCTTATTGAATGTGGACTATAAATGGAGAAAAGAGTATAGCGATATTAAGACTGTTTTTACCATACATAATCTTCAGTTTCAAGGAATATTACCAAGAGAGGTACTTGGTGATTTATTTAATGTAAATGATTATTATTTTACAACAGAAAATCTAGAATTCTATGGAAACGTAAATTTAATGAAGGGAGGACTTATCTCTGCCGATAAGATTACAACAGTAAGTCCTACTTATAAAAACGAAATACAAACAGAATATTATGGAGAGAAGCTGAATAATGTATTAAAGCAGAGAGAGTCAGATTTATACGGTATTATTAATGGTATTGATGAAGAAACATACAATCCGGAAACAGATTCTATGATAGCTGCTAACTATACCGTTACTTCTTTAGAGAAAAAACAAGAAAACAAAAGATTTATTCAGCAAAAATTTGGATTAAAAGAAAATCCGGATATTCCAATTACTTGTATGATATCAAGATTAACCAGTCAAAAGGGACTAGAACTAGTTAGACATGTATTTCACGAAATGATGGAAGAAGAAGTACAGTTTTTAGTTTTAGGAACAGGCGATCCGGAGTTTGAGAATTTCTTTCGTGAAATGGAAGATATGTATTCAGACAAATGTAAAGCATATATTGGATTTGATGAAAACTTAGCTCATCAAATATATGCAGGTGCAGATTTATTTCTAATGCCCTCTAAGTTCGAACCTTGTGGCTTAGGTCAGTTAATAGCTTTGAGATATGGTAATATCCCAATTGTTAGAGAGACAGGTGGACTTAATGACACAGTGTTCTCTTATAATGAAGTGGCTAAAGAGGGGAATGGATTTAGTTTCTCCAATTTTAATGCACATGATATGCTTTATACAATTAGAAGAGGTATTCATTTTTATAAAGAAGATAAAGAAGTATGGCATAAACTAATGAAAAATGCAATGTCAATGGATAATAGCTGGGCTCAATCTGCATTTAAATATAATCAATTATATGCAGAGCTTATCTCGAGGAGTGAATCCCATGTTTTCTAATAAGGAACGATTTAAAAAGTATTTTTTACAAAGGCTTGAAATGACTTATGGAAAAACCTTTGAAGATACAACAAGTAGTGATCATTTTCAAACATTAGGTCACATGATTAGAGAGTATGTGAGCTCGAATTGGATTCAGACAAATGAGCAAAGTCGGAAAAGTGGCGGGAAAGAGGTTTATTATCTTTCGATTGAGTTTTTATTAGGACGATTACTTCATAATAATTTAGTTAATTTAGGTATTGATCAAGTAGTAATAGACGGATTGGCGGAACTTGGGATTGATTTTTTTGAAGTGGAAGATATTGAACATGATGCAGGTCTTGGAAATGGAGGGCTAGGAAGACTTGCTGCTTGTTTCTTGGATTCTCTTGCTACATTGAACTTACCAGGACATGGCTGTGGTATCCGATATAAGCATGGATTATTCGAACAGCGAATTGTCGATGGATATCAAATTGAGTTGCCAGAACAATGGCTAAAGCAAGGACAGGTATGGGAAGTTAGAAAGGAAGATTTAGCAGTAGATATTTATTTCTGGGGAAATATTGATATGTATAGGAAGGATGGAAAGTTACAGTTTCGACATTTAAATGCCGAAACTGTAACAGCAGTTCCACATGATGTACCAGTAATAGGCTACCATACAACAACGGTAAATACCTTGAGGCTTTGGAATGCAGAACCGTCTTCCTTAATTGCAAAAGATGTTAAAGACATTATGCGATATAAACGGGAAACAGAATCGATATCGGGTTTTTTATATCCAGATGATTCCAATGATGAAGGGAAAATTTTGCGATTAAAGCAACAATATTTTCTAGTATCTGCAAGCCTTCAATCCATTGTTCGTAATTATAAGCAGCATCATAAAAATATTCGTGAAATGCATCACTATATAAGTATT
Organism: Niallia sp. Sow4_A1; assembly: GCF_052116745.1. Taxonomy (NCBI): domain Bacteria; kingdom Bacillati; phylum Bacillota; class Bacilli; order Caryophanales; family Bacillaceae; genus Niallia; species Niallia sp. Sow4_A1. The sequence continues at coordinate 9,371 of NZ_JBQKKM010000010.1, forward strand.
CATGTAAATGATACTCATCCAGTATTAGCAATCCCAGAGTTAATGAGAATATTAATGGATCAAGAGGGATTAGGATGGGATGAAGCGTGGAATATAACTACAAAAACTATCTCTTACACTAATCATACCACATTATCTGAAGCATTAGAGCAATGGCCAATCTATATTTTTCAGCCCTTATTACCAAGGATTTATATGATAATTGATGAAATAAATGAGCGTTTTTGCAAAGATTTATGGGATAAGTACACTGGTGATTTTCCGAAAATTGAGAAAATGGCAATAATTGCAGATGGCATGATTAAGATGGCACATTTAGCATTAGTCGGCAGTCATAGCGTTAATGGAGTGGCAGAAATTCACACAGAAATTTTAAAGAAACGAGAAATGGCTAATTTCTATGCATTTTATCCAGAAAAATTTAATAATAAAACGAATGGAATCACACATAGAAGATGGTTAATAAAAGCCAATCCCAAGCTTGCCAACTTAATTTCTCAAACAATTGGTGATAAATGGATTGACGAGCCAGCACAATTAAGAGAATTACTGTCTTATCAAGAGGATGGAAATTTCAAAGAAAATCTTGCAGCAATAAAGCAAACTAATAAGGAGATACTTGCGAAGATAATTAAGGACAAAAATGGTATTCTTGTAGATCCTTCGTCTATTTTCGATGTTCAAGTAAAAAGATTGCATGCATATAAGAGGCAATTACTAAATATCCTGCACATCATGTCTCTATATAACAAGCTGAGGGAAGATCCATCTATTGAGATGGAGCCGAGAACATTTATATTTGGAGCAAAAGCTTCACCTGGTTATTATTATGCAAAAAAAATAATCAAGTTAATTAACTCTGTTGCCCAAAAGGTTAATAATGATAAAAGAATTCAAAATAAATTAAAGGTTGTTTTTTTGGAGAATTATCGGGTTTCTTTAGCCGAACACATTTTTCCTGCTGCAGATATTAGTGAACAAATTTCAACAGCAAGTAAAGAAGCTTCTGGCACCGGAAATATGAAATTTATGATGAATGGTGCGCTAACTGTTGGCACGCTAGATGGAGCAAATATTGAAATGCATGATTTAGTAGGAGACGATAATATATTTATCTTTGGAATGAATTCCGATCAAGTGTTAGAATTATATCAAAATGGTGGCTATAGCTCTCGGGAGTACTATTATCATGACGATAGAATCCATGCAGTGGTCAATCAATTGAAAAATGGTTTCTATGATCATCCATCTAATGAATTTGATCCGATTTTTGATTCTTTGCTTATAGAGAATGATCAGTTTTTTGTATTAAAAGATTTTCATTCTTATGCAAAAGTTCATGAAGAGGTCAATCAAGCATTTAAGAATAAGCAAGACTGGCTGCAAAAAAGTATTGTGAATATAGCGATGTCAGGGCATTTTTCAAGTGATCGAACAATAAAACAATATGCAGATGAAATTTGGAATATAAAACCATATTCGTAATGTATAAAGGAGATTCTTCTGAATCTCCTTTATACTCTCTGCTTGAATACAGGAAAGAGGAAAAGGACTATTCCTCTTCTTCCTCCTTATCTTCTGTGTATCCATCTGTCTCGTGGTAGGGAACATCGCCAAAAGGAGCTTCAATTCCTTCCTTATCTAATGCTTGTTCATATTTTTCGTGTGCTTTAGAACGATAAACAGTCCGTTCCGATCCATCGATATTTGTTCCTACAAATGTTTCATAGTCCTCTGTAAAACCTTCGTCATCACTTTTTCGATCGTAAAGACTATCATAATCTTCAAAATCTCCTCTTAAATCAGAAGGTGTCTCAGAAGTGCCATAACGAGCAACTTCCTGAAAACTATCTTCATAGTCTCTGACAGCACCAGTATCATAGTGACGATACTGATTTCCATGAGCAAATTCAAGCATATCCTCCTCGACTGGGCGATCAGAAGCAATAAATTGTTCGTCGCTATATTCCTTAAGAGTTAGTGCAGTTGGAATTGCTTCTAATCTTTCATAAGGAATTTCTTTCCCTGATACTGTACAAATTCCATATGATCCATCTTCCATTGCCTTTAAAGCATTATTTATTTTATCTAATTCCGATTGATCATGCTGTTCTAGAGCTAAATCCTTCTCTCTTTCATATAACTCAGTTCCCATATCTCCCGGATGGTTATCGTAATTAGATAATTCGCCAACAGATTCTCGTGCACTTTCCTCACTTACATTATCATCAATTCGGTTTAAAATCTCCGCTTTTCTTTCTTCAAGATTTTGTTTCAAGTGATTTATTTGTTCTTTTGATAACAAGTTAAACACATCCTTATCCATGCAATTGTAATAACAGTAGTATAAGCGAATGGAGCATAATTAAAACGGTAAGATGTTGTTCATAAATTTCCCTATTTTATCGATATCAAACCTATCTAAAAAGAATATGCCTCTTTTCTATAAATAATTAAAATTTGGAAATGGCATTAAGAATTCACTATGATTGACATAATATAAAGGACAGGTGTATCGTAAAATATGCTAAAATAATGAATGAGCGTATATCTTTGAACCAATATAAGCAAGAAGCTAATTCTTGATTTGTTTTAGGGGGATTCACAAAGGGATGAATGATAGAAGAGGAACAATGGTACAAACAGAAATAAGGGATAGTGTTTCTCCTACGATATTAGTAAGTGAAGTAAAAATGGTAGAAGAAAAAATGAATATTCTCGACTTTTTTTCTAAATACCATGCTTATAAAGGAAAACGTTTTTTTTGGAAGGACCCTTCTGGGAAAAACATGATTGTAGGAATTGGTATTTGTGAAAAGATTGAAAGTTCTTTAGGGGAAAGCTCCTATTCTCATGTAGAGAAGAGATGGAAGAGTCTCCTAGAAAAAGCAATAGTGTATAATGAATTCAATCATATTGGAATCGGTCCAGTGCTTTTAGGAGGCTTTGCCTTTGATCCATTAAAAGAAAAAACAGAACTATGGGATGGCTTCTCAGAAGCTCATTTTTATGTGCCACAGTTTATGTTAAGTGAAATTGATGGAAATCAATTTATTACAACTAATATATTGATTCATTCAGATAAAATAGAATATGCAAAAGAAGTATTGAGGAAACAATCTTTTGCGTTGCCAAAAAGAATAGAGGAATATACTCCCGTTTCTTTACCTTCCATACAGAAAGTAATGGAAGTTGATCGTGAAAAATGGAAAGTAACGGTTGATAAGGTAATTAGAAAGTTAGACGGGAATCTAAAAAAAGTAGTATTGGCTCGAGCTAGTAAAGTGAATTTTACAAAAGATATAGTGACAGAATCCGTTCTAAGAAATTTAATACAACAGCAAAGCAACGGATATATTTTTGCTTTAGAAGCTCATGATAAATGCTTTACTGGGGCATCACCTGAACGATTGGTTAAAAAAGCAGGAGATACCGTATTTTCAACATGTCTGGCTGGTTCTATTTCTAGAGGCAATAATGAAGTAGAAGATAGTGCATTGGCTGAAGAGCTGCTATCTGATTCGAAAAATAGAGAAGAACATAATTATGTTGTTAAAATGATTAAGAATGCCATGGAGGAAGTTTGTACGACTGTAGAAATCCCGGCAAATCCGCAAATCATGAAAATGAGAGATATTCAACATCTTTATACGCCCGTTAGTGGCAAAGTAAAGGAAACAGAATCTTTAATTTCATTAATTCGATTATTGCATCCTACTCCAGCTCTCGGTGGTTTTCCACGTGATGAAGCTTTAGAGGTTATAAGAGAGGTGGAGGGATTGGATAGAGGGCTTTACGGTGCTCCGATAGGCTGGCTTGATTATGAGGGAAATGGTGAGTTTGCTGTCAGTATCCGTTCTGGATTATTACATGGAAACAGTGCTACAATCTTTGCTGGATGTGGTATTGTTGCTGACTCTGATCCTGAATTAGAGTATACGGAAACAGCTATCAAATTTAAGCCAATGCTTACAGCGTTAGGAGGAAAATAAAATGAATCATCAACAACAATTAACAGCCTATTTGCATGCACTAATAGCTGAATTAGGAAAGAGTGGTGTAGAACATGCTGTAATAAGCCCTGGTTCTAGATCTACACCAATTAGTCTATTGCTTGCAGAACAGGAAGATATAAATCTGCATATTCATGTTGATGAACGATCAGCTGCTTTTTTTGCATTAGGAATAGCGAAAGCATCCAAAAAACCGACTGTATTAGTATGTACATCGGGAACAGCTGCGGCTAATTATTTTCCTGCTATCGTAGAGGCGAAAATATCCCGAATTCCGTTAATAGTACTTACGGCAGATCGTCCGCATGAGTTAAGAGATGTAGGTGCACCTCAAGCGATTGATCAGCTAGACCTTTATGGGAAGCATGTAAAATGGTTTATGGAAATGTCCACACCTGATAATAGTCCAGGAATGATTCGATATGCTAAAACAGTAGGAGCTAGAGCAGTTTCGATGGCAAAACAACAACCAAGTGGTCCAGTACATGTAAATATACCATTACGGGAGCCGTTAATTCCTGACTTAGATAATTTAGACAGTTATCAATTAAACGAAAAAGAAAAGCCTGCCATTCGAATGGATATAGGTGACTTTAGAATGAATGATGCTTATTTTCTGGAATTAGCAGCTAGTCTTGATGGGAAAGGGATTATAATATGCGGAGAGATAGATAAAGAAGATTTTTCAGCAAAGGTAATACAATTGGCTGAAAAGACTGGTTTCCCAATCATTGCTGATCCTCTCTCTCAACTGCGGAGTAATAGTGCAGGAACGAATAGCATTATTGACACATATGATACTTTTTTAAGAAATGAAAAGGTAAAATCTCTACTAAAGCCAGATGTGATAATACGCTTTGGCAGTATGCCTATCTCAAAGCCATTAACTATTTTCTTACGCGAAAATGAAAAAGCAAAACAGATAGTTGTAGATGGTGGCATCGGCTATCGAGATCCTAATCAACTGACAACAGATATGGTTTATTGTGAAGAAGGGTATTTTTGTGAAAAGCTTGCATCATTTATATCTCATTGCTCAATAAATCACTATTTAAATATATGGATAGATATTAATGAACTCACAAAAAAGGAATTAATGCAAACAGCGGAAATTCAAGAAATAAGTGAAGCAAAACTCTTTCATAGCTTGGGTGAAATGATTCCGAATGATGCGGTGTTATTTGTTGGAAATAGTATGCCTATTCGAGATTTAGATACTTTTTTTCATAAACAAAATAAAAAAGTTACTATTATCGCAAATAGAGGAGCTAATGGAATCGATGGGACAATTTCTACGGCTCTTGGAGTTGGAGTCATTAAACAACCATTATTTTTAATTGTTGGGGACTTAACATTTTTCCATGATTTAAATGGTTTAGTATTATCTCATTTGTATAAGCTCCCGATAACTGTGCTATTGATAAATAATAATGGAGGCGGAATCTTTTCGTTTTTGCCACAGGTAAATCTTCCAAGACATTTTGAACTGCTTTTTGGGACTCCTTTAGGTATTGATTTTAAGCATGCTGTTGAAATGTATAAGGGACAGTATAAACTTATTGAAAGTTGGCAAGGGTTAGAGACACAATTTCAGCATAGTAATTTTGAAGAAGGTATGAGAGTTTGGGAGCTGCGGACAAATCGAGAGAAAAATCTAATAGAGCATCGGCAAATGACAGATAGGATTCAAAAGATTTTAAATCAGCTGGGTTAAAAGGTGAAGTATATGTTTATCCAAATAAAGAATATAAACTATCATATAACTATTGAGGGAGATGGAGAACCTCTATTATTATTACATGGATTTACTGGAGATAGCGGAACATGGTTCCCATTTATTCCGTTATGGAAGAAAAGCTACAAGGTAATAGCAGTAGATATTATTGGTCATGGAAAAACCGATTCACCGGAAGAAGCAGAAAAGTATGCAATGAAGGAAAGTGTTGCACATATAAAAGCTGTGATTGATTATCTTCGTCTAGCTCCTGTTCATATATTAGGCTATTCCATGGGTGGACGGTTGGCACTTGCGTATTGCAGCGAATATCCTGAAACCGTAAAAAAGCTTATTCTTGAAAGCGCTTCTCCTGGCTTACAAACGGAATTGGAGAGAAAACAAAGACGAATACAGGATGAAAAACTAGGAGACTCTATCCTTGAACAGGGGATTATCCATTTTGTAAATAAATGGGAGAAGATTCCTTTGTTTAAAAGTCAGGAGCGACTAGATCCAACTATTAAGCGGGCTATAAGAAATCAACGGCTTGCTAATAATCCCATTGGATTAGCGAATAGTTTAAAAGGAATGGGGACAGGAGCACAAAGCTCTTATTGGTCCAGAATTTCTAGGCTTTCGATTGATACACTTTTAATAACAGGAGAACTAGATCGAAAGTTTTATCAAATTGCGGAAGAAATGGTCAAAAAAAATAAGAATATACGCCATTTGAATGTAAATAATGCAGGACATGCAATTCATGTGGAGAAACCTGAGATTTTTGGTACAATAGTAATGGAGTTTTTAAGGAGCTGACATAAAGGTTCAGCCCTGTGAAAAGGAGGAAAAAATGATGGCGGTAGAATGGGTAGCTGGCAGACAATATGAAGAAATCATTTATGAAACATATAATGGGATTGCCAAAATTACGATTAATAGACCACATGTACATAATGCTTTCACACCAAGAACGGTAAGTGAATTAATTGACGCGTTTGCAATGGCAAGAGATGACAGCAATGTTGGTGTAATTATTTTAACAGGAGCAGGTGATAAAGCTTTCTGTTCTGGTGGAGACCAAAAGGTAAGAGGACATGGCGGATATGTAGGTGAGGATCAAATTCCACGTTTAAACGTCCTTGACTTACAGCGTCTAATTAGAGTCATTCCAAAGCCTGTAATTGCAATGGTAAAAGGCTATGCGATTGGTGGAGGCCATGTGCTTCATATTGTTTGTGACTTAACAATTGCTGCGGATAACGCAATTTTTGGACAGACTGGTCCGAAGGTAGGAAGCTTTGATGCTGGTTATGGGTCTGGCTATTTAGCAAGAATTGTTGGTCATAAAAAGGCAAGAGAAATTTGGTTCTTATGTCGTCAATATAATGCACAAGAGGCATTAGATATGGGATTGGTAAATACAGTTGTACCGTTAGAAAAAGTAGAGGAAGAAACGATTCAATGGTGTGAAGAGATTTTAGAAAAGAGTCCCACTGCACTTCGTTTCTTAAAAGCTGCCTTTAACGCGGATACAGATGGTTTAGCTGGTATTCAGCAATTTGCAGGAGATGCAACCCTTCTATACTATACAACAGATGAAGCAAAAGAAGGACGTGACTCCTTCAAGGAAAAACGCAATCCTGATTTTGGACAATTCCCACGTTTTCCTTAATAGGAAAGAGTTAATTAATAACGTAAAATCAAAAATGGAAATAGTTGTTGATTTACAATCTATTTAAATAATATCAAAGGGTGACACTCGTATTTAGCAAATGTGATTTTAGGGACATGCTAATGATGTGTCACCTTTGTTGTATAGAAAAGAGGATTAATAAGGTCATGACAGAAATACTTCCTAATTTTATTAAAAATAGAGCACTTTTAACCCCAGATAGAGAGGCGATTGTTTTTAATAAGGAAAGTCTAACGTTTAAAGAATTATATGAGAAGGCCTATTACCGTGCAGGGTTACTGACAGCCTTTGGAGTAAAAGACACAGATTATGTAGGATTTCTTATAAAAAGTGATTTAGAAACCGTCCTTCACTTATTTGCCATGCAAATTATTGGAGCAAAGGCAGTTCTTCTTAACAATCGCTTAACAGCAAATGAAATGACTTTTCAATTAACTGATGCTAATGCCACCTTTTTAATAACAGAAGATCATTTTCAAGAGACTGCGCGACAATTAGCAGAAGAGCTGAAAATCTCTGTTTATTACAAAGAGGGAATAGAAGATCGTTCATACATAGAACCAATTGAAAAAGAGCAGTTTTCATTAGCTGATACATGCACAATCATGTATACATCAGGAACAACTGGTCTCCCAAAAGGAGTGATACAATCTTACGGCAATCATTGGTGGAGTGCAATAGGAAATACGTTGAATGCTGGTTTATATGAAAAGGAAACTTGGTTATGTGCCGTTCCTTTATTCCATATTAGCGGATTTTCTATTTTAATGAGAAGTGTTATTTATGGAATGAAAATTGTTTTGCACGATGGATTTAATGAACACAAAGTCCTGCAAGATATACGGGAAGAAAGAGTTACCATCGTGTCTGTAGTAACAACAATGCTAGAGCGAATAGAACAAGCTACTAATGAAAAGTTTCCAGCTTATTTCCGCTATATGCTTTTAGGTGGAGGACCTGCCACTGTTGAATTGATTACAAGATGTATTAATAAAGGAATACGCGTCTATTACTCCTATGGCATGACGGAAACTTCTTCCCAAATTGTCACTTTATCACCTGAGGACAGTATTAGAAAAATAGGCTCCGCTGGAAAAGCGCTATTCCCTGCTCAATTAAAGATTGTAAACGACCTAGGAGAAGTATTAGGACCAAATGAGGTAGGAGAAATAAAAGTATGTGGGCCAAATGTATCACAAGGCTATTTAAACAAAGAAAATCATTTAAAAGATGGCTGGTTTTTTACAGGTGATATTGGGTATATAGATTCTGAAGGATTTCTCTATGTGTTAGATAGAAGATCTGACTTAATTATTTCTGGTGGAGAAAATGTGTATCCTGCAGAAGTAGAAGCGGTATTGTCTGAAATGGAAGGAATTAAAGAGGCTGCAGTAATTGGCATTCCAGATAATCAATGGGGGCAGGTTCCTGTTGCTTTTGTTGTAGTAGATGGAAGTGTTCTTTCCGAGAAATCCATAATGAAAAACTGCGAGAAATCATTAGCAAAATATAAAATTCCGAAAAGAGTTTTTTTTGTTTCAGAACTTCCACGAAATGCATCCGGAAAAATTGTTCGAAGGAACTTAAGAGAATGGGTAGAAGAGCAAAAGGATTTCTAATTGAAAAATAGAAAGAAAGAAGTGTTGGTTTGTGAGCTTATACCATGGATCATTATATTGGCCGACAACTTTGGGGAATAAACCAGTTTATCCAAAGCTGAGTGAAGACATGTCATGTGATGTTCTAATTATTGGGGCAGGTATGTCAGGTGCTTTGTTAACATATAAACTAGCGAAGGAACCACTTAAAGTTATTCTAGTGGAGAAAGATCAAGTAGGGGATGGCAGTTCTGCTGCTAACACTGGCTTATTACAATACTGTAATGATAAAATGCTACATTCCTTTGCTGAAAACATAGGGGAGAAAGATGCAGTTCGCTTTTACCGATTGTGCTTGAAGGGAATGGAGGAATTGAAAGAAATAGCGTCATCCCTAAAGGCTGACATTCAATTTGAGAATAGGCAAAGCTTATATTATGCAAGTACAGAAGCTGATGTCCAATCCATTAAAAACGAATATGAAATGCTCAAGAAATATGATTTTCCTGTAGAATTTTTAGATGCGGAAATGATTTATAAAACGTATGGGTTTAGAAAACATGTAGCAATTCGCACAAGTGGGGACGCAGAAGTAAATCCTCATAGGCTTGTTGTATCTTTAGTAAAAGAGGCTTCGAAATGTAATAATATTCAAGTGTTCGAAAATACTGAAGTCGAAAAGGTACATTTTCAAGATGGCTACTGGCTGTATAAAAGTGAAACCGCAAATATTCGGGCAAAGCATGTTGTTTATGCAACAGGTTATGAATTGGATAATTATACACGAAATATGGCAACGGAATTAAATAGAACTTATGTAACGGTTACGAATCCAATTCCCTCGTTTCATCAATGGGAGGATAGGTGCCTTATTTGGGAAACGAAGCGTCCCTATTTCTATATGAGAACGACTTTTGATGGAAGAATTGTTGCTGGTGGTTTAGATGAAGAAACAATGGAGGCACCGAGTGATCCGAAGATATTAGAGGCATATGGTCATAAATTATTGGCTCGTATTAAGGAACATTTTCCACAAATCCAACTAAAAGCTGACTATACTTATGGTGCTACGTTTGGAGAATCAAAGGATGGAATCCCTTTTATTGGAGAAGTACCCAATAGTAAAAACGTCTATTATTGTTTAGGATTCGGTGGAAATGGCACGGTTTACAGTTCCTTTGGTTCTACGATAATAAAGGATTTAATCACAAAAGGGGTACACCAAGATGCAGATTTAGTACGATTGGATAGATAAAAAAGAATCCCGAAAAAGTGATAAAACTTCTACGGGATTCTTTTTTGCGTTTTTTAACTATTTAGCTTAAGCTTGTTTCAGGCTCAAAAGTTTTACAGTCTGTTTCATAACTTGTATCCGCGTGTTTCCCAACATTACTTACTACATAAATTTGATCAGCACCACAATGATTTCCTTTTTCCCAATAAGTACAGTTACTTACTTCACAAAGTACATCTTTTGCCATAGGGTATCACTCCTTATTAATAAGTTTTTTTCACAAGGATTTCATTCCTATCAATGAGACAGATTAAGATCTCATTACATATTAGTATTAGAAGGAGGGAGGAGATACATACCTAGAACAATTTTTAAGAAAAGCCAGAATTTGAAGGAACAAAGATTTCAAATTTGTATATTATATGAATTTTCATTACTATTAATAGGGAGAATATTTTTCCTATTTTGAAAAAGTAGCTGTTTTTATTTTTTATAATGAATGATTTTTTTAAGGAGTGCTTAAAGTGAGTTTATTAGAAAATATTTTAGTGTATAACGAGGAGTTTGTTAGGGAACAAAAATATGAAAAATTTATAACGGGCAAATTTCCAAATAAAAAAATGGTAATCTTAACTTGTATGGACACAAGACTTTTAGAGCTATTACCACAAGCATTAAATCTTTCTAATGGGGATGTAAAAATTATCAAAAATGCAGGTGCTGTAGTTGTTCATCCATTTGGTAGCATCATGCGCAGTATTTTAGTTGCAGTGTATGAGTTACAAGCGGATGAAGTAGTGGTGATAGGACACCATGATTGTGGAATGAGTGCACTACACGCTGACAGTATGATGGAAAAAATGAAAGAAAGAGGCATTGCGGATGATACATTCGCTACATTGCAGCATTCTGGAATAAACCTTGAAAAATGGTTAACCGGATTTGATTCAGTAGAGGATAGTGTTTCACATAGTGTAGATATGATAAAAAAACATCCTTTACTACCAAATGGAGTTCCAGTACACGGATTAGTTATTGATCCAAAAACGGGAAAATTAGATTTAATTGTTGATGGATATTAATTATTTTCTTTTGGTGGATGGGTATGATTTTTGCACTTCCATTCATCAGGCACTGGATCTACCCCACCAGGATGAAAGGGATGGCATTTAAGAATTCGTTTGATTGTTAAGTACCCTCCTTTAAAAGCGCCAAATTTTTGTATGGCTTCTAAACCATAGGAAGAGCATGTTGGATAGAAACGGCAGGTTGGTGGCTTTAATGGAGAAATTACTTTTCTATAAAAGCGGATAATAAATAAAAAAACATGTTTCATTAGCTTATTTCCCTCTCCTTCTTTGCAAGTAGTATACCATGGAGTGGAACACGAATAAAGTATTCACTTTTAGCCATCATTTTGGAGAAATAGCACTAATTTCTACTGGAAAAATATTATATATATTAAGTTGATGAAATTACTCGGTTTTTTAGGTATAATAGAGATACATGAATAAAAGGAGATGTTTATATGCCTTCAGTTGAAAGCTTTGAATTAGATCATAATGCAGTAAAAGCTCCCTATGTGAGACATTGTGGCGTACACAAAGTAGGTAGTGATGGAGTTGTAAATAAATATGATATTCGCTTTTGTCAGCCGAATAAGCAAGCTATGAAGCCTGACGTTATTCATACTTTAGAGCATTTATTAGCATTTAATTTACGTGCCCATGTGGATAAATATAATCATTTTGATATCATTGATATCTCCCCCATGGGTTGCCAGACTGGCTATTATCTAGTTGTTAGTGGGGAACCTACGGTGGATGAAATTATCGATTTATTAGAGGCAACCATGAAGACAGCTATAGAAATTACTGAGATTCCTGCAGCTAATGAAAAACAATGTGGTCAAGCGAAACTTCATGATCTTGAAGGGGCGAAAAGACTGATGAATTTTTGGTTAAGCAAAGATAAAGAGGAATTAAAACAAGTATTTGCATAAGTAGGAAAAGAGAGGCATCTGTCTCTCTTTCAGATTGTAGACAAATGCCTCCGAGAATGGACACATTCTCGAGGCATTTTGTCTTTTTTAATATATTGTAGGCATTTTCATGCAAAATTGATTCTTTTGATTCCTTATAAAAGAGGGCTAAGGAGTCGTGAAAAGGATTCTTTGAAACGAATCCATAATGATCTTTTAGAATATTGTTCTGCTGTTAAATGGGTAGAAAACTCCATGTCTTCTAGGAAGTCATCTGTTAATTCATTAGCGATTTGTTCACTATAAATAAAAGCATTCACTTCAAAATTAAGTCTAAAGCTTCTCATATCAATATTGGCAGTTCCAACAGAAGCGATTTTTCGATCAACTAAAATCGTTTTAGCATGGATAAATCCATTTTCGTATATATAAATTTTCGCTCCAGCTTTTAGCATTTCACCGATATAAGAATAGGTTGCCCAATAGACAAACATATGATCTGGTTTGTTAGGAATCATTATTTTTACGTCGATTCCAGAGAGTGCAGCAATTCTTAATGTATCCAGTAAGCTTGCATCGGGAATAAAATAAGGTGTTTGAATATAAACACTTTCTTTTGCGGAAGTAATCATCTTAATATAGCCATTCTTTATCTGCTCCCATTCTGAATCAGGACCGCTTGATACAATTTGCATGCCGATATTCCCGATAATCTCCTCAATTTTTCCTGGAAAATAGTCAGGTGAATAATTAATTGCATGTAAATGTGAGGCTTGATTCCAGTCGAGAATAAATCTTGTTTGAATGGCATATACAGCTGTACCCACTATGCGTAAGTGAGTATCTCTCCAATAGCCAAATTTCGGATGAAGCCCTAAATATTCATCTCCAACATTAAATCCACCGATATAGCCAATTTTTCCATCAATAATTCCCAGTTTTCTATGATTTCGATAATTTAGGCGTAAATTGACTAAATGAAATTTACTTGGGAAAAATACTTCAACAAATCCACCTGCTGCCCGCAATTCTTTGAAAACCTTTTTACGCAATGTTCTGGAGCCGAGCTCATCATATAATAAACGAACTTCTACTCCTTCTTTTGCCTTTTCAACGAGTAGGCTAATAAGATCTGAGCCAATACCATCATTTTTAAGAATATAGTACTGTAAATGGATCGACTTTTTTGCATTTTTGATATCTGTAAATAATTGTTTGAATTTCTGGTTCCCATCTGTAAAGATTTCTACAGCATTGTTTTCTGTGAGAACGGCATCGTTGTTAAATAAATTCATATAAATTAAATCTTGATTTTTTCGAATTACTTCATTCGTAGTGCGCAATTGGTTAGAGCTTATTTGTAAAAGTTGGGAAGCTAAAATGGGCTCTATTCCGAGTTTTTTTCGCTCATCCCACTGAAATAACTTTCTATTTCGTAAATTTTGGCCGAAAAGTAAATATAAAATAAATCCAAGGATAGGGATAAAGGTAAGTACCATTAACCATGCCCATGTAGCAATAGGATCTTTTCTTTCAAAGAAGATAACAAGAAAAGCAAAAATAATGTTAAGTAAAATAATGACACTTAAGATAATGGAATAAATGTGCATCGAATTCTTTTCCTTTCTCGCTAAAACTGCAGCTATATGCGATACATAAAAAATCTTCGTAATACCAGTAAGACTAAATATTTGTGCATGTTCCTAAAGAAATATCCTGTACTATTATAGGGGATAAGGATAAAACTTGGTACTATTTTGATTTCTTTTTAAAAAGAAGAATACTCCTTTTTCCTTTATTGTGATAAAGTAGACTAGGAAAGCTTGTTAAATATTATAAGGGTTATAACAAAGCTGTTTTCGAAATTTGGTTATTGCTTGTACTAAATAGACCATGACTAATATGTTATGGTAGGAATTAGTCTATCGGTCAATCATTACCTAAATTGGAAATAGACGTTCAGGTAAGGAGTATTTTTTATGGAAGAATTACATCTTGGAATGCTACTTTTTTTAATTGGAGCCGGATTTATTGCTGCATTTATTGATTCAGTTGTTGGTGGCGGCGGATTAATATCATTACCTGCTCTTTTATTTACCGGATTGCCACCACAAATTGCGTTAGGTACAAATAAGCTAGCTTCGACCATGGGATCATTAACTAGTTCGATTTCTTTTATAAGGCATGGAAAAACGGATAAGAAATTGATAGTAAAACTCTTGCCTCTTTCCATTATTGGTTCCGCAATCGGAGTTTATGTTGTACAAAAAATACCATCCGAATCACTTAAGCCGTTAATCCTTGTTGTTTTAATCGTAGTAACTATTTATACACTTACGAAAAAAGAATGGGGAATAAACTCTACATATAATGGAATGACGAAAAAGAAGCTTCTCTTTGCTCTTTTCATTGTACCATTAATCGGTTTCTACGATGGTTTTTTAGGGGGAGGGACGGGTTCGTTCTTTTTATTTTCCTTTCTTTTAATGGGTTTTGATTTTGTGGAATCCGCTGGCAATGCCAAGGTTCTTAATTTCGGAAGTAATTTGACAGCACTTATCGTTTTTTTATGTTATGATTCAGTGTACTATTTATATGGTTTCGTGATGGGAATTGCTATGATTTTAGGAGCTTACATTGGTTCTCGCGTTGCCATTGCAAAAGGGTCAAATTATGTGAAAATATTATTTGTCCTTGTTTCTGCCACATTGATTGGAAAAAATATATATGATTACATAACAAATCGATAAATAAAAAGGCCGTTTGATAAATGATCGTTTTTCTGTGTGAGCCGATGTTTATCAACAGCCTTTTATTTAAATACAGGACGATTCAGTGTACATTTCGATGGGTAAAGATAGGGCTATTAGGTTTTCGATAATCTTCACTGGCAAACTTTCCTTTTAAGCTTTCAATTAAATAAAGACCCATTAAATCATATAATTCTTGTTCATTTAATTCTTGAATAATATGTAATAAATCTTCTCTGCTCATTTCTTCTAAAAAAGCAAAGGCGAGCATATCAATATCCTCTTCATCCCCAGTTAGTTTATTTTTATATAAGTTGTAAAGTTCATCAACAATTTTCATTATGTTGTCCTCCTATTTCAGTCTTATTATCGAATGCAAATGTAACCGTTTTATTTAACCGTATTATATATGATAACATGATATTTTTGCTAGCTATAATGTGAACATTATGTTAAGAAAGATGAGTGTTTCTTGATCGTATTGTATTCATCTTATTTCAATAGATGGTTGGAATTACTATCTATAAAAAATAATACCCTTTTTATCGATAAAAAACTCCAGTTTTATAGATAGTATTTGCTATGATAATAATATATATCATAAAATCAGGTTAAAAGGCATGTATTTGCTTTAGTATGCAAGCTACTTATATTAATAATACATAATAATGGAGAAGGTATGGAGATATTTTATGATCAAAATAAAAATTTAGTGAAACTTTCTTTTAAAAAAAATGAATGGATGCAAGAAGCAATGCATGTATTAGTCATTTGTCAGTATAAAAATCAATGGTTGTTAACGGCCCATAAAAAGAGGGGATTAGAATTTCCAGGCGGCAAAAGAGAAAAAAATGAAACAATTATTCAAACAGCTCATAGAGAGGTTATGGAAGAAACAGGTGGGATTATTGATAGGCTTCAATGGATCGCATCCTATCAGGTATTCGGAGAAGAACCATTTGTGAAGGATGTATTTTTTGCAAGAATTAGTCAATTAGTTCCAAAAGATGATTATCAGGAGACAGCTGGTCCAGTTTTAATTAAAGGCGATTTAATGGAAATACGTTTGGATGATTCATTTAGCTTTATTATGAAGGATGATGTCATCAAATATTGTATTTCTTCCATTCAGAACGAATTATTAAGCGAAAGGAAAGGGTAATATAGGAGAAAAAAGTAAAGGAGCAATTGACATGAACAATGGTGATATAATAGAAAAAATTCGATTTCCATCTCCTAATCCTTCTATTGATCTTTTTTTAGTTACTTATTATGTTGATGGCTTAAAAGTAAAGGGAATGCTTGCTTCTCCAAATGACGGGGAAATTTATGATGGTTTTCTTTATTTGAGAGGAGGCATCAAAAATGTAGGGAAGGTCCGTCCCGGGAGAGTTATCCAATTTGCATCTGAGGGTTTTGTTGTGTTCGCACCTTTTTATCGTGGTAATCAAGGTGGGGATGGAAATGAAGACTTTGCGGGCGAAGACAAAAATGATGCCATCGCTGCATTTGCACTATTAAAGAATTTATCGAATGTAAATAATGTACATGTATTTGGTTTTTCAAGAGGCGGAGTGATGGCTTTATTTGTGGGCATAAATTGTCCTGTTCAATCAATTGTTACATGGGGTGGTGTCAGCGATATGTTCCTCACCTATGAAGAACGAAAGGATTTACGTAGGATGATGAAAAGAGTAATTGGAGGAACGCCTTCAAAATATCCAGACAGATATGATGCAAGAACTCCACTTTATCAATTAGAAAAAATAAATGCACCTACGCTAATCATTCATGGGAAATTGGATACTAATGTATCGGTTGAACATAGCCTAAGGTTGGAAGCAAAATTAAAACAGTTAGGTAAAGAAGTGGGCACATGGTATTTTCCTGAATTTACGCATTACTTTCCTCCTGCTACGAATCGTAAAGTTGTCACATCTCTATCTAGCTGGATGAAAAAACAAGTGGGGAAAATGGTAAAATAAAAGAAATACTCTATTAATAATGGATAAAAATAGAAAAAGAGAAGGGGAATGGAAAATGGGTATGCCCTTAGAATTAAATACAATGATTGTAACAAAAGGGAAAGAAATAAGACTAGAAGAAAATCTTTTTCTATTAGAAAAAGAAGATTACCGTTTATATCCAATGAATATTCCGCTAGAGGTTAGAAAAACAAAAATAGCTGAGATATCTGGAATGGCGACAATTGAAAAATTAGCATGGGAAAATGGAAAGACGTCCATTACTTATAAGCTTATTGCATTGAATTCAACAAATTAATTCAATCTAGTGAAAAATGATTGACATGCGTTGTTAGATTGAGCTATCATTTTACTTTGAACGGATACTCTCTTATCCTGAGCTGGTGGAGGGACTGGCCCGATGAAACCCAGCAACCTACTATGTGAAGAAAATTACTGAATTATTTCATTTTTATGAAATGAATCAGACATTCTCTTAGGAAAGGTGCTAACCTGAAGCAAGGAATATTCCTTGAACGATAAGAGTGAAAGGTGCGAATTGATTTTACTAGGAGCCTTTTCACTATTGAAAAGGTTTTTTGTGTAAAATGAATTAATTATCTTTTATAAAAATGTATATTTTTAGGTGTGTGTTTTTATTAGAAACAAAATACTTCGTTATATATATTATGTTTACAGACATTTTACTAGTGTTACATATAATAGAGCACGGAATTGACTTCGGATAAAAACGCCATTTTTACTTCATACTATCTAGGGAATGAGTACCGTATCAAGATAAGGTTAAGGAGTGCAGGAATTAGGCCTCGCTCTACTTTTTTCTAAAATAAGGAGGAAATCAGATGTCAACAAAACGTCGCTTGTTTACTTCTGAATCGGTAACTGAAGGTCACCCAGATAAAATTTGTGATCAAATTTCAGATGCTATTTTGGACGCTATATTAGCTAAAGATGCTAATGCAAGAGTTGCTGCTGAAACATCTGTAACAACAGGATTAGTTCTTGTTGCAGGTGAAATAACGACTTCTACATATGTGGATATCCCGAAAATTGTCCGTGAAACAATCAAAGAAATAGGCTATACACGCGCGAAATATGGATTTGATGCAGAAACAAGTGCAGTCTTAACTTCTATTGACGAGCAATCCGCTGATATTGCATTAGGAGTAGACCAAGCTCTAGAAGCTCGTGAAGGTATGATGACGGATGAGGAAATAGAAGCAATTGGTGCTGGAGACCAAGGATTAATGTTCGGATTTGCATGTAATGAAACAAAGGAATTAATGCCATTACCGATTTCATTGGCACATAAACTATCAAGAAGACTAGCAGAGGTAAGAAAAGAAGAAATCTTACCATACTTACGTCCGGATGGTAAAACACAAGTAACAGTCGAATACGATGAAAATAATCAGCCTGTTCGTATTGATACAATCGTAATAAGCACACAGCATCACCCAGAGATAACATTAGAACAAATTCAACGTAATATTAAAGAATATGTAATCAAGCCTGTTGTACCAGCTGAATTAATAGATGAAAATACAAAGTATTTCATCAATCCAACAGGACGCTTTGTTATTGGCGGACCACAAGGAGATGCTGGATTAACTGGTCGTAAAATCATTGTTGATACATATGGTGGATATGCTCGCCATGGCGGTGGAGCATTTTCTGGGAAAGATCCAACAAAAGTGGATCGCTCAGCGGCATATGCAGCACGTTATGTGGCAAAAAATATTGTCGCAGCAGGATTAGCTGATAAAGTAGAAGTACAATTAGCTTATGCAATTGGTGTAGCACAACCAGTATCTATTTCTGTTGATACGTTTGGAACTGGAATTGTTGCAGAAGATAAACTTGTAGAGGCAGTTCGCGAAAACTTCGATCTTCGTCCAGCAGGAATTATCAAGATGCTAGATCTTCGTAAACCAATATATAGACAAACAGCTGCTTATGGTCATTTTGGTCGCACTGATATTGATTTACCTTGGGAACGTACAGATAGAGCAGAGTTAATAAAAACTGCTGTCGAAGCTTAAATGCTTCTAATAAATTAAATGTATAAGGAAAGAAGTTGCATGAAAGTGTAACTTCTTTCCTTATTTTTCGTCTAAATACTTGATGTCGAACTCCGTTATTCATTGGCAAAGGAAAATCCGTAATCAGTACGATATTAATTTTTCCATCTCTAAGAAAAATACAGAGATGAAATGTTAATAGCCAATTAAAAATTTACACTATTTATGCTACAATAGAATACTAAGTGATGGTTTTATGAATCTTATTACCTATTAACATAATTTCTATTTAGGGGTATAGTAAAATTTTAATTATGGTTTATTGTAAGAACAATGAAAAATGGTTATGAATGTCCTAATATATGTAGGAAAAGAAATGGAGAAGGTGAGAGCAATATGTGTGGTTTTGTTGGCTGTGTACATGAAAAAGCACAAAACTTTCAAGAAGAACAAAAAGAATTATTTACAGGAATGAATCGTGTTATAACACATAGAGGTCCTGATGATGAAGGATATTTTTATGATAGCCACATTCAATTTGGTTTTCGCCGATTAAGTATTATAGACATTGAAAGTGGGCATCAGCCTTTAACATATGAAAATGAACGCTATTGGATAATCTTTAATGGGGAAGTTTATAACTATCTAGAAATTAGAGAAGAGCTAGTAAAAGCAGGTTTAACTTTCCAAACAAATTCAGATACAGAAGTAATTATCGCTTTATATAGCCATGAAAAGGAAAAAGCGGTAGAAAAGCTTCGTGGTATGTTCTCATTCATTATATGGGATAAGCAAGAAGAGACATTATATGGAGCGCGTGATCCGTTTGGAATTAAACCTTTCTTCTATTTAGAAGATGGTGAAAAAACATACTTTGCTTCTGAGAAGAAAAGTATTTCATTAGCATTAGAAAGTGATGTTATCAATTACACTTCCTTGCAACATTACTTAACTTATCAATTTGTCCCTGAACCTTATACGATGTCAGAGGGAATTAAAAAGCTAGAACCAGGTCATTATTTCACAAAAAAAATTGGCGAACCAATGGAAATTAAACGATATTGGAGAGCATCCTTTAAACCAGTTGTCAAACAAGAGGACGAGTTTACAAAGGAAATTAAAGATGTACTGTTCGATAGTGTTAAAATGCATATGAGAAGCGACGTTCCTGTTGGATCCTTCCTGTCAGGTGGAATTGATTCATCTATTATTGCAAGTATTGCAAAAGAATTCCATCCTAGCATTAAAACTTTCTCCGTTGGCTTTGAGCATAACGGCTTTAGTGAAATAGATGTAGCAAAAGAAACAGCTGATAAATTAGGACTAGAAAATATTAGCTATATTATTTCTCCACAGGAATATATGAACGAGATTCCGAGAATTATGTGGCATATGGATGACCCTTTAGCAGATCCAGCTTGTGTGCCTTTATACTTTGTAGCACGTGAAGCAAGAAAGCATGTAACGGTTGTCCTTTCTGGGGAAGGCGCAGATGAATTATTTGGCGGATATAATATTTATCGCGAACCACAATCTTTAGAAGTGTTTAATAAAATTCCGAACGTTGGAAAAAAATTGTTGCGGGCTGTGGCAAATATTCTTCCAGAAGGCATGAAAGGAAAGAGCTTTATTGAGCGTGGAGTCACTCCAATGGAAGAAAGATATATTGGCAACGCGAAAATGTTTTCTGAGTTAGAAAAAGAAAAATTACTTTCTGTCTATAATACAGGTTTGCACTATAGAGATATTACTAAGCCGTTGTATGAAGAAAGCCTTGGTTATGATCCTGTAGATCGTATGCAATTCATTGACATTCATACTTGGATGCGAGGAGATATTTTACTAAAAGCAGATAAAATGACGATGGCTCATTCGTTAGAATTACGTGTGCCGTTCTTAGATAAAGAGGTCTTTAAAGTCGCTTCGAAAATCCCGACATCATTAAAAACAGCGGATGGTACAACAAAATATATTTTACGCAAAGCAGCAGAATCATTTGTACCAGAACATGTGTTAAATCGCAAAAAGCTCGGCTTCCCTGTTCCAATTCGTCATTGGCTAAAGGATGAAATGAATGAATGGGCGAAAAATATTATTAAAGAGAGCGATACAGATCACTTATTAAATAAATCGGTTGTGCTCCAATTATTGGAAGACCATTGTCAAGGAAAAGCAGATAATAGCCGTAAAATATGGACAGTGCTAATGTTCATGGTATGGCATAGCATTTATATCGAAAAAAAATATTCCTTTGAAAAGGAATATTTAAAAGAGGGAAAGGTAGCAATTAAGAACTAATCGTAATTGCTTGACTACCCATTTGCACCCAGGATTCTTCAAAATCCGTTATGGGTGCTTTTTTATTTTTTTCGCCAGTAAGGGGATCATTAAAATAAATATACTCTTCATCATAGCCTGTAATTAATACAGAATGCTCAGAATAGGTAATCTCTATTGTGCCACTTGGTGTATGCCATGTACGGAATGCACTATCTGGTAATTTCTTAAAAGTTGAATTCGTAATTACCCATACTGGATGATTACTGGACAGATGTGTTTTAATTTCTTCAAAATCAGATCCAGTAAAGTCAACAATGGAACCAGGTAAATATTGCTCAGCTAGTGCAGCTATTGGTTTATGATATACGCCTAACCCAGGACCACTTAAGGAGTACATATCTCCAATAAATCCGTCATTAGGATTTCCGTAATAGATTGTGCCATTTTCTCTAACATATGGTGTACTATCTTTTTTAATTTCCTCTGCTAATGTCAGTTTATCAACATCGACATCAGCATATTGAAGCAGCATTGCAAGACTTGTTACTTCACAGCCTCTTGGGAGCTCTGGTAACTGATTAAGAATAGGAGCATCCAATAAAACGGATTCCTTCAATAAATCAGTTTCCTCTTTTACTGATAAAAGAGCTTTACGTGTGTTCTGTGTAGCAACTTCTTTTGCATAGACTATTTGGGGGAAGTCATTTCTATTAATAAGCAAAAAACTAACAGCTACCATGGCGAATATCGTAAATAAATAGATGCTTTTAGCTATTGTGTTTAATTTTTTTCTTACCAATAAATATAATAAGAAAAACAATGTAATTAATGATAGGACTATCATTGTATTTGAATTCATTTTATATTCTCACCTAATTACTATCTTTATTTATTTTTATCGGTTTAAAATAAGAATACCTTTAGGAAAATAGAGTAATATTTATAACGCAATAATGCTTAGTTGAATGCTTCTTTAAACGATATTCATTCATGATTTCCTTCCCTAATATTCGACAAATTAAACCACCTTCTAGTATACCATAATTTTTGAGCATGGACGTGTGATGGTTAATATCGTTACATTTTCAATATATTTGCTATAATTAAAGAAACTTTGGAAAATAATAATAAAACTATACTTCGCTTAAAGGGTTTCATTCTTTAATGGTTAATGTATAAAACAAATCTTTATTTTTCCTTAATAACTATGTTTTGTTTGAAAATATGTAAAATAATATAGATTTTGGATGGGATGGAGGAACTGTTATGTGGAAATGGGAAGCTGAGGGAAACGCAAAGGCTGTCATTGTTATTGTTCATGGAGCAATGGAGCACCATGGAAGATATGGATGGCTTATTGAAATGTTTCGGTTAGCCGGTTTTCATGTTGTAATGGGAGATCTTCCTGGACAGGGAATGACAACAAGATCTGATAGAGGGCATATAGACTCTTTTGATGAATATACAATAGAAATTAAAGATTGGATTCAAGCAGCATATCAATTTGATTTGCCTGTTTTTTTATTGGGGCACAGTATGGGTGGCCTTGCATCCATTAGATTGCTTCAACAAGATAAATTAAAAATTGCGGGGATGATTTTATCCTCCCCTTGTTTAGGATTAGTAAAATATCCAAATAAATTAATAAGTTTAATGTCCCTTGTCTTAAATAAAGTGGCTCCCAAACTTAGAATTAATTCTGGATTAACGATTGATATGGCAACTCGCAATGCAGAGGTTAGAGAAATTGACTCCAATGATACATTATACATCACAAAAGTTTCTGTAAGATGGTATCGAGAATTAATTGACGCAACAAAACGAGCTTTTGAAGATATAGCGAAAACACAAGACTTGCCCCTACTAGTTATGCAAGGAGGCGGTGATCTTGTTGTAGATAAAAAAATGGTAAAATCCTGGTTCAATATGGTACCATTATCAGAAAAGCGATATAAGGAATGGCCAGATTATTATCATGAAATATTTAATGAACCAGAAAGAGAAGAAGTGTTTGAATACACGAAGGATTTTATCAATAGTCAATTGAAAGCAATTGGTTATATCGTATAAGCGAGGTATTTAATATGTCAGTTCCAAAGATGCCATTAACATTAATGTCGAAGGTTTACTTGAAGGTTTTTCCAGTTGTTCATCAGGAATTAAATTATTGGACACAAAGAGCAAGGAATATTCCCAATTTAGAATTAAGGAAGCAAGCATTAGCAAGTATTGAGCATAAAACCTTTCATTGTGAAGGTGGTTCCATTATGGCGCTTATAGCCATGAGTAAATACAAAGAAGTAATTAAATTTATTGTTGCTTATCAAACCATAAGTGATTATTTAGATAATCTCTGTGATCGAAGCACTTCACTAGATCCGAATGATTTTTCAGCTTTGCATGAATCGATGGAGCATGCCTTAACAGTAGGTGCTGAGCCGAGTAACTATTATCGTTATCGAGAAGACCAAGATGATGGAGGCTATTTATATGATCTTGCTAAAACTTGTAGGGATACACTGAGTGAGCTACAGAATTATGCGAGTATAAGAGAACAGCTTCTTGAGTTATGCCGCTATTACTGTGATTTACAAATACATAAACATGTAAATATGGAAGAGCGAATTCCAAGATTAAAGTTTTGGTTTGAGAAAAATAAAAATCATGTGCCAAAAATGGAGTGGTATGAATTTTCTGCTTGCTCCGGATCTACTCTAGGGATATTTTGCTTAGTTTCTTATGCGTTTCGTGATGACTTTGATGATTCCTATGCCGCTTTAATTAGAGACGGGTATTTTCCATACATTCAAGGTCTTCATATACTGTTAGATTATTTTATTGATCAAGAGGAAGATAAAATAGGTGGAGATTTAAATTTCTGCTTTTATTATAAAAATGAGGAAGAGTTATTCAATCGGTTAAAACATTTTGTAACAGAGGCAGACCGTCATACTAATAAATTGCCACATCAGAAATTTCATAAATTGATTAATAGGGGATTATTAGGTGTTTATTTATCAGATGAGAAGGTTTATAAACAGCAAAATATCCGAAAACTTGCGAAAAACATGATAAAAACCTCAGGTCCAATTGGTTATTTTTTCTATTTAAATGGAAGAGCCTATAGAAAATTTCAAAAAGTAGTTCCAGCCATAGCATTAAGAGCATTTAGTAAATAAATGTAATTAGAAAAAGTTAGACAAACTTCTTGAAAAAGGGTAGTTTTGTCTAACTTTTTTAATATATAATCCAATAAGGGAAAGGTTAACACCCCAGCCCTAATTAGATAAATTTAACATTATCTTTTTTCAATAGCAATAATGAAAGGAGGATTATTAATTCCATTAATAAACTGGTAGCGAAGTACATGGGCTTCCTGTTGATTTATATTTTCGACAAAGGCAATTAACTTGTCTCGTTCAATAGCACCTTCGGGATGGCCATGATATATAACTAATACAATAATACCTTCTTTAGACAGGATTTGTAGTAATTGTTCGATTGCTGCAATAGTTGTGTCAGCCTTTGTTACAATCGATTTATCCCCTCCAGGCAAGTAGCCTAGATTAAAAATAGCACCAGTGACTTTACCATGGTACATAGTAGGAACAACTTCCATTATATGCTCATGTCCGCACAAATGAAGAGAAGCAGTTGCTTCCAATTTTTGACTGGTTAGCTTGTCCTTTGTCGCAAGTAAAGCATCTTTTTGAATATCAAAGCTATAAACTTTCCCTTTTTCGCCAACAAGTTTTGCGAGGAAGACCGTATCATGCCCATTACCCATTGTAGCATCGATAGCGATGGCGCCTTTTGAAACAGCTTTTTCTAATAATTGATGTGCAAAAGGAATAACTCTTTCAAGCTTCATTGTGTCACCTTCTTATTTGCCTGATAAAATTTTCCTTGCCAACTATTTCTGTTTTTTAATTCTGCATCAATTTTATTTAAAACTTCCCATTTATTTACACTCCACATCGGTCCAACCATCAACTCAATTGGTCCGTCACCGGTAATTCGATGAATAATCATCTCTGGTGGTAATATTTCTAATTGATCACAAACCAGTGATATATATTGATCAAATGTTAAAAATTCAAGCATGCCTTTTTCGTATTGCTTTACCATTGGCGTTCCTTTAAGCAGATGAAGCAAGTGGATTTTTATTCCTTGTACATCAAGTTCACTAACACTTTTGGCAGTTTCCATCATCATTTCATTTGTTTCCATTGGGAGTCCATTAATAATATGGGAACAGATACGAATATTATGCTTTCTTAGTTTATTAACTCCTTCAACATAGGTCTGGAAATCATGTGCGCGATTAATAAGTGTTGCTGTTTTTTCATGAACAGTTTGTAAGCCTAGTTCTACCCATAAATAAGTACGTTCGTTAAGCTCTGCAAGATACTCAACAACATCATCAGGCAAGCAATCGGGACGAGTTGCAATAGAAAGTCCAACAACGTTTTCTTGCTTTAAAACGACTTCGTATTTTTCTCGGAGTACGTCCACTGGTGCATGTGTATTCGTATAAGCTTGGAAGTAGGCCATGTATTTTCCGTCTTTCCATTTCGTATGCATCTTATTTTTTATATCATGAAATTGTTTCTCGAGACTGTCGATGCGATTACCGGCAAAATCCCCAGAACCAGCAGCACTGCAAAAAGTACAACCTCCGTGTGCTACTGTTCCATCTCGATTTGGGCAATCAAAGCCACCGTCTAATGCAATTTTGAAAACTTTGTGTCCAAACTCGTTACGAAGATGATAATTCCAAGTATGGTATCTTTTATTATCTGACGCGTATGGGAATGGGTTATTCTGATTCATATCAGTAACCTCCTAAGCAATTTAAATTTATTTATTTCTATTTCCATATTTTCCACCTATGAATTTTAACATGTCTTTAGTCTTAATCCAACAGAATTTCATCATCAGTTAAGAAAAGGAAGTAATAGGATGTGCTTAATAAACAGATACTATGGACGGAAGCAAAGCTGCTTCTAAATGTATTGATTGTTGGGAGGGTTATCTTTTGGCTACTCGTCAGTCCATGAATGAATTATTAGAACGATGCAATCAAGTAATCAATTACGCAGAACAACAATATGAAACAGCAAGTCGTCAAGAGCATTATAATTCAAATGAATATTCAGATGCACAAATGCAGTTAGAAGAAATTTATAATGATTTGCATACGATGGACCATAGTGCTAATCAACAGCAACGAGAAGAGCTTCATCGCATGAGATTACTTGTGGAACAAATGCAAAATCAATTGACATTAGGATTGCATTAAGGAGGCATCATTATGGATAAACGTTCAAAGAAAAATAACCCGGAACAAAAAACGCGCAATGGGATAAATAATCAGGATCTAGAGTTGGGGAAAGATGTGGATTTAGTTAAAGCAGCAAAAAAGAAATATGAACAATCTGGTGGACAACCAGCTAAATCGAAAACAAGACAAGAATAGCTATGAAAAATGTCCCAACTGCATGAAACAGTTGGGACATTTACATATTAATTCGTCTTAGGAGTTAATTTAGCAGATTCCTTTGTTGGATAATCATAGAAAAAGGCAGTAATGAAGCTAATAACCAATAAGACCACTAAAACAGGTACAAGTACTGTCATTCCACTACTATCTACAAGCATTCCTCCAAGAAGCGGTCCAATCATTCTTCCCCCTGTAGCAGTACTATTTACAATCCCTTGGAAAAAGCCTTCTTTTCCTTTAGGAGCTAGCTTGTCAGCGATGGTTGGGACAGCTGGCCAAATTAGCATTTCTCCAATGGTCAAAATAATCATTGCCGCAAGAAAACCACTAAAGATTTCTGCTTTACCCACAATTAGGAAGGAAATAATAAAAATGGAAATCCCCATAAGCATTTGTTTCTTTATGGATGTGCATACTTTTTTAGTGAAAAAAGAAATAAGTGGTTGACCAAAAACAATAAGTCCTCCGTTTACAGCCCATAATAAACTATATTGTGTTAAGGGAATACCAAGTTCCTGTGTATGGGTAGATATTGTTGCTTGCCATTGGACATAGCAGATCCAGCATAATAAATAACCAAATCCTAGAATTCCAAGAGAATACATAGCAGGGCTTCCCTTTAATATATGCTTTCCTTTTCTTCTAGAATTTTTCTTATTTAAAGAAGGAAGGATATCATTTTTTACTTGAATGTTTTTATAGCTGAAAAAGGCAATAAGGAAAAATACTCCATACATTAGCGTGTTAGATAAAAAGATAAATTGAAATGAATAAGAGGCAATGAATCCGCCAATCGCTGACCCAAGTGCAACACCAACATTTTGAGCAACATAAATACTATTGAAGGCTTTTCTTCCTCCTGCTGGCCAGACATTTCCTGCCATTGCATACATGCTAGGATAGATAATTCCTGATCCAAACCCAGATAAGGTAAAGAAAGTACAGTATGCACCCCAATTATGAAAAAGAGTTAGACCTAATAAAGAGGATGCAGTTAAAGATATTCCCAATAAGATAGAAAGATATCCACCTAATTTATCATAAAGAATGCCTCCGATTAAATTACCAATAACACTTGCTCCAGAATTAAGCATTAGGATAAATCCTGCAACCGTTAGTGTTTTTCCTAAATGCTCATGAATGTAAATACTATTTAAAGGCCAGAGTAAAGAAGAGCCTGTAACGTTTACAGCCATTCCAATAACTAATAGCCAAAGAGAACGAGGCATATTAATGCTCCTTTGCAAACTAAATTTCTAAATACCAGAAATAAGTGTAGTTCCTTTTAGAGAAACCTGCAATAAAATAATATCGATTTTTCCAAAGGCGGAATTTTCAGATAGAATAAGATGTAATAGGAGGGATTCTTTAGTAAAAAAGGGGAATTTTTTATAATAGGAAATCTTATTAACAATTAATTTGTTTGAAAAATTAATAATTTTCTAATAAAGTAGAAATATCGCTAAAACATAACGTTAGTACGTGGAAAGGACCAAATAAATGACAAAGATATGTTTAATAAGGCATGGAGAAACAGATTGGAATGTAAGGGGAAAAATTCAAGGGAAGACAGATATTCCTTTGAATGAAAATGGAATAATGCAGGCAAAACAATGCCGAGATTATTTAGATGGTTCTGACTGGGACGTCATTGTCACAAGTCCACTGAAAAGGGCAAAGCATACAGCGATAATCATCAATGAAGCATTAAAGCTAAAGATGGTAGAAATGAATGAATTTATGGAGCGTAGCTTTGGAGATGCAGAAGGGAAGACAAGGGAAGAAAGAGCCATTTTGTATCCAGAACATCAGTATCCAAACCAAGAATCGAGAGAGGCTCTAATAACGAGAATTATGAATGGTCTAGAAAAAATACTTTCTCAGTTCCCTGATCAAAAAGTATTGTTAGTGGCGCATGGTGCTGTTATACATACATTATTAACTGTTGTATCCGAAGATCAGCTAACGATCGAAAATTACTTATCGAATGCATGTATTAGCAATATTCATTATAAAGCGAAGAAATGGGAGGTAAAAGACTATAACCTAGTCAATCATTTAATGTAAAGAAAGATAGAAAGATGGGGAGGGGTTTATAAAGATGCGTGATTATGGTGCATATATAGATGAAAATATTTCAGTTGGAGCTACAAAAAAGGGAAGCTTGGATGGATTAACATTTGCCGTGAAAGATGTATTTGCCATTAAAGATTATGCCTCTTCTGCTGGAAATCCGGATTGGCTCCAAAGTCATGAGCCCGCAAAAAAAACAGCACCTGCAATTGTTGATTTACTGGATAATGGTGCTACATTAAAGGGAACGACGATTACGGATGAATTAATGTATAGCTTAAACGGAGAAAACTATCATTACGGAACTCCTATTAATCCTAAGGACGCCAATCGTATTCCTGGAGGCTCTTCTTGTGGCTCCGCAGTGACAGTTGCTGCAGATTTAACTGATTTCTCGTTAGGTACAGATACAGGAGGATCAGTAAGGATACCTTCTTCCTATTGCGGAATATATGGATTCCGTCCTACCCATGGTGCAGTTACTATAGATGGTGTTATTCCCCTTGCGAAAAGTTTTGATACGGTTGGATGGATGGCACAGGATGCAAAAATCTTATATGAAGTAGGAAACGTGCTTTTACCTAATCAAAAGGATGATTCCTTTACACGGTTTATGATAGGAAGTGATGCATGGGCATTAGCTGACAAGGAAGTACAGGATACCTTTAGACCATTTTTAAAAAAATTAGAGGCTACTGTACCAAGCTATTCCAGTACTATTATTGCAGAAGAGGGGTTAAAGGAATGGGCGGAGATTTTTAGACAAATCCAAGGAAGAGAGATTTGGCATGAACATGGAGCGTGGATTCAAAAGGTAAATCCTACTTTTGGTCCAGGAATAGCAGAAAGATTCCAATGGACAAGTACTTTAAAAGAAGAGGATTTATCACATTATAATAAGAAGCGACGTATAATTAAGGAAAGAATGGAAAAACTGCTTGAAGATGACGGAATTTTAATTATTCCTACTGCTCCTGGAAAAGCGCCACTTTTGAATCTTCCAGTGGAAGAGTTAGAAGTAAAAAGAAGCCAAACTTTTCAGCTATGTTGCATTGCTGGACTAACGGGTTTTCCGCAAGTGAATGTACCATTAGCAAGCTTAGAAGGAGCGCCAATTGGACTTTCCTTTATTGCTGGTCGAAATCAGGATCGAAAGTTGCTTCGATTAGTTGCTGAATTGGCAGGGAAATGGTGAAATAAGGAACATAAGACAGGTTGAGACGTATAATGAAAGAAATACGCCAGTGATTGCTTGATATCTGCTTCATCTGAAAACTACTTGCAACATGAATCAAAATACAATACAATAAAGACCATATAAGTGAACAACACGGATAAGGAATAGTAAAGATGCCCTTTTGAAACAAAAGAGAGCTGACGGGTGGTGCAAGTCAGTCAAAAACATCTTGAACTCGCCTTTGAGTTGCAAGTGTGAACTTTTAGTAATGCTTGCCGTACACCTGCGTTAAAGGATAATGAAGCGAGTGATTTATTCACTAATTGTGGGTGGTACCGCGGGAGATTATACATAAAGCCTCTCGTCCCTATTTGGGATGAGAGGCTTTTTATTTTGGCTAAAACAACTTTATAGGAGGATTTAAGATGAGCTTTAATCATCAGAAAATAGAACAAAAATGGCAAAAGTTTTGGGAAGAAAACAAAACTTTTAAAACAAGTGAAGAAAAAAGCAAGAAAAAGTTTTATGCATTAGATATGTTCCCTTATCCATCTGGAGCGGGACTTCATGTTGGACATCCAGAAGGGTATACAGCAACAGATATTCTATCTCGAATGAAGAGAATGCAGGATTTTAATGTACTTCATCCTATGGGGTGGGATGCATTTGGTTTGCCAGCAGAGCAATATGCATTAGATACTGGAAACCATCCAGCTGAATTTACTCAGAAAAACATTGATACATTTCGTCGCCAAATAAAATCACTTGGATTTTCCTATGATTGGGATCGTGAAATTAATACTACTGACCCAGAATATTATAAGTGGACACAATGGATTTTTCTAAAGCTATATGAAATGGGCTTAGCTTATGTTGATGAAGTGGCAGTTAACTGGTGCCCGGCATTAGGCACAGTTCTAGCAAATGAAGAAGTTATTGATGGAAAGAGTGAACGCGGAGGTCATCCTGTTGAAAGACGTCCAATGCGCCAATGGGTATTAAGAATAACGGCATATGCAGATCGTCTATTAGAAGATTTAGATGAGGTAGATTGGCCAGAAAGCATTAAAGAAATGCAACGTAATTGGATTGGCCGTTCAGAAGGAGCAGAAGTTACCTTCCAAATTGACAATCATGAGGAAAACTTTACTGTATTTACAACAAGACCTGATACATTATTTGGTGCTACTTATGCTGTACTTGCTCCAGAGCATGCCCTTGTAGAAAAAATTACAACTTCAGAACAAAAAGCGGCGGTAGAAGCATACTTAGAAAAAATTAAAAGTAAGAGTGATTTAGAAAGAACAGACTTAGCAAAAGAGAAAACAGGTGTATTTACCGGAGCTTATGCCATTAATCCGGCTAACGAAGAAAAAATGCCAATTTGGATTGCTGATTATGTGCTTGTAAGCTATGGTACAGGAAGCATTATGGCTGTTCCTGCTCATGATGAAAGAGATTATGAGTTTGCAAAGACATTTGAGTTGCCAATTAAAGAAGTAGTAGCTGGAGGAAATGTAGAAGCAGAAGCTTATACTGGTGATGGCGAGCACGTAAACTCTGATTTCTTAAATGGTTTGAATAAAGAAGATGCGATAACAAAAATGATTAGCTGGTTAGAAGAGAAAAAAATTGGAACGAAGAAAATTACGTACAGACTTCGTGATTGGCTATTTAGTCGTCAACGTTACTGGGGTGAGCCAATTCCAATTATCCATTGGGAAGATGGCACAATGACTGGAGTACCGGAAGAAGAATTACCATTGACACTTCCAGAAACATCTGAAATAAAGCCATCTGGTACAGGGGAATCCCCGTTAGCAAATATAGCAGAATGGGTAAACGTTGTAGACCCTGTAACTGGTAAAAAGGGTAGACGTGAAACAAACACAATGCCACAATGGGCAGGAAGCAGCTGGTATTATTTACGTTATATTGATCCAAAAAATAACAAGCAAATTGCAGACCCTGAAAAAATAAAAGAATGGCTTCCAGTCGATATGTACATTGGTGGAGTAGAACATGCTGTCTTGCATCTTCTATATGCACGCTTCTGGCATAAAGTGCTTTATGATATAGGCGTTGTTCCAACGAAAGAACCATTCCAAAAATTATTCAACCAAGGAATGATTCTTGGTGAAAATAATGAAAAAATGAGTAAGTCAAAAGGAAACGTCGTAAATCCAGATGAAATTGTAGCGAGCCATGGAGCTGATACACTTCGTTTATATGAAATGTTCATGGGACCACTAGATGCTGCGATTGCATGGTCAACAAATGGCCTTGATGGTTCTAGAAGATTCCTTGATCGTGTTTGGAGATTGTTAGTTGATGATAATGGGGAGCTTTCTTCAAAAGTTCAAACTATAGAGGAAATGAAGGGGCTAGACAAAATTTATCATCAAACAGTTAAAAAAGTAACAGAGGATTTTGAAGCGCTTCGCTTTAACACAGCTATTTCACAAATGATGGTATTTATCAATGAGTGCTATAAAGCAGATAGTATTCCCCAAAAATATGTAGAAGGATTTGTGAAATTACTTTCACCAATATGTCCGCATATGACCGAAGAACTATGGCAAATTATCACGGGCTCAAACCAATCTATCGCTTATGAAGCATGGCCAGCATATGATGAAGCAAAATTAGTAGACGATGAAGTAGAAATTGTTATTCAGATTAATGGAAAAGTAAAAGCGAAACTAATGGTTCCAGCAGATGCAAATAAAGATGCATTGGAACAAATCGCGATGGAAGACAATCAAGTAAAAGAACAAATTGATGGAAAGCAAGTACGTAAAGTAATTGCAGTTCCTGGGAAATTAGTTAATATAGTTGCAAATTAACGAGAAGAGGCTGGTCTATATTGACCGGCCTCGTTTTTGCTATGGGCAGACGAATTGCATATTCTAGCAAATTACTCTATATTACAATGAGATAATAATATACACATTGTACAAAAAGGTTATTGGAGGGAATAGAATGGATTTAATAAAAACCATTTCAACAGATGAATTAGAGAAAAAGCTAAATAACAAGGAAACACTAGAATTAGTAGATGTTCGTGAAGACGAAGAAGTAGCAGAAGGAATGATTCCTGGCGCTAAACATATTCCGATGAATAGTATTCCAGAAAATCTAGCGTACTTCTCAAAGGATAAAGAATACATCTTTATTTGCCGATCAGGCAGGCGAAGCGAAAACGTATGTTACTATCTACAAGACCAAGGATTTAAAGTAGTAAATATGGAAGGCGGCATGCTAGATTGGCATGGTAAAACAGTTTAAAAGTTTGCAGTTAAAATAATTTAGAAAAGCTCAAAGAAGGAAGGTTTCTACTTTTCCTTATCTTTGAGCTTTTTTTAAAAAGATGGATAATGAAAAAATCTTAAGAAAAATTGATTGAATAGTGAGAATTTTGTCTATCCTTTAAATAAACCTACTAAATAATTGGGAGAGAATAATAATGATTAAAGTAAAGCTATTTGATCAAGAGCATGAGAAGGATCTTGAATTACAAATGAATAAATTTCTACAGAAAATAGATGAGAAAAAACTGATAGATATTAAATATAATGTCGCAGCAATACAAGAGGACGAAGAAGATCAAATCTATTGTTTTTCCTCGATGATAATTTATAAATCATAGAAGGAAAATAAAAAGAGTCTGGGACAAAACTAAAAAAACTAATCTATAACACTAAGTTGTTCCATTGCGCTACAGACGCACGATGCGTCGGGGAGGAAGCTGAGCCTCGCATGCGAGACCACTGAAAAAGTCTAGTTCTCCAAATAAAATGAGGTTTTATTTATTTGAAAGCGAATAATAAGTTGGTTTGGAGAGGCGTCCGCTCGACTCCTACGGGAGATGCGAGAAAGTCCGAGACCCTGCAGGAGCGTGAGCGACGAAGCGGCTCGGCGCTCGCCCCGGTGAGTCGTGCGGTAAGCCTCGGAAAACAAAAACCTACATTAAGTTAGAATGGTTTGATAACTACCGATTCACCAGGTAATTCACTTTTTCAGTACCCTCCTCGCATGCGCTGCGGGGTCTAAAGCGTCTCTATTTCCCGCAGGAGTCGAGCGTCCTCCGCTCCATTTCACTTCGTGTTTATTATTAGTTGAAATGCTTATGTTCCAGCCACTTATTTACTACATCCCTTTTGCGACAAGTGCCGCATTAACACCTGCTAGTCTGCCAGTCACAAACGCAGAAGTAATATTATATCCTCCAGTGTAACCATGAATATCTAGTATTTCACCACAGAAGAACAAGCCTTCCATCAATTTTGATTCCATTGTTTTAGGCACTATCTCCTTAATAGAAACACCACCACCTGTGACAAACGCCTTTTCTAACGGTAAGGTTCCATTTACATCAAAGGTAAAGGATTTACATAAACGAATAAACTGTCTAATTTTATCTTGGGAAACCGTTGCACATGTAGCTGTTGGGTCGATATTTGCTAATGCCAGTAAAAACAGTAGATATCGTTCTATTAACATACCCTTTAACGTATTTTTAATCGCTTTTTTTGGTTCATTTTTAAGTAAAGTCATTGTGTCTTGAAATAGTTTTTCTTCTTTTATTGCAGGGAAAGAGTCAATGGACACTTTTACTTCTTCTAAATTCCATTTTTTCTTTGCTTTTACAACAAATTGGCTGCAGCGTAATACAGCAGGTCCACTTATTCCAAAATGAGTAAAAATCATATCCATCTGGTGGGTTATTATTGGTTTTCCTTTTGGGTTGAGAACACTTAATCCTACATTTCTTAAGGAAACCCCTTGTAAGTCTTTATTCTGAATAAATGCTTCTTTTGAGGTAACTGGAACCTCTGTTGGAAATAAGTCGGTTATAGTATGGCCTGCTTTTTTTGCCCATGCATAGCCATCTCCTGTAGAACCAGTATGTGGAACCGATTTTCCTCCTACCGCAATGATAAGTGATTTACATGTTTTGGCTTCACCATTTTCTAAAATCACTGTCTTTGTATGATTTTCATGATAATTAACTGTCTTAACAGGGGAGTTTATTTGAATAGTTACATCTAATCTATCTAACTCGCCCAATAATGCATCTACAACGGATTGTGCTTTATTGGAAATTGGGAACATTCTTCCATGGTCTTCTTCCTTTAATGCGATTCCAAGGTTTTCGAAGAATGCGATAATATCTTCATTATTAAATTCGGAAAAACCACTATAGAGAAAACGTCCATTACCTGGGATATGTTTAATGATTTCCTCAATTGGCAGCCTATTTGTAACATTACAGCGGCCACCTCCAGAAATTGCTAGCTTTCTGCCAAGTTTATTGCCTTTATCAATTAGCAATACCTTTGCCTTTTGCTCTGCTGCACCAATGGCAGCCATTAATCCTGATGGGCCTCCCCCAATCACGATTACATCATATTGCATACTACATCCTACTTTCCTGGAGTATTTTTCATTTTAATAGTACATTATTTAGCTCGTTTTATCGATTTGTATCATTCATCAAAAAGAAAGCTGTTAGTAGATACTTGCCTTTTTTAAAAGTAGCGTTTCTTTTTAAGAAAGGGTAAACTACTAATAGTGTGTAAAAAAATGTTCATATTTACTTTGTATCGTATATATTTTATCGATTGTTTTCGTGGTAAAATACTTATTTATGTAACGTTAAAGAGAGCTTCGTTTAAGGAAGGGATTATATGTCGTCAAAATTGCTTAAAGGCACATTTATTTTAACACTTGGGACAATTATATCCAAAGCGTTAGGATTATTTTATGTTATACCATTTAATATGATTGTTGGAAAACAAGGAACCGTCTTATATCAATATTCTTATGTAGCTTATACTATTGTAATAAGTATTGCAACAGCTGGTATTCCTTTAGCTGTAAGTAAATTTATCTCGAAATATAATGCAATGGGAGAATACGAAGTAGGGAGGAAGCTATTTAAGTCAGGGTTAATGATTATGCTAGTAAGTGGAATTCTCTCCTTTATCGCTTTATATGCAGCTGCTCCTTTTTTAGCCGGACTTATTATATCAGATGAGGATTTAACTTCAACTGTAGGTCAGGTAACAACAGTTATTCGTGCAGTAAGTTTTGCGTTAATCGTCGTTCCCTTTATGAGTTTAATCAGGGGCTTTTTTCAGGGACATGATGCAATGTTTCCATCGGCTGTTTCACAAGTAATAGAGCAAATTGTCCGGATAGTTTTTTTGCTTGGTGGGTCAGCAATCGTTCTATTTGTATTAAATGGAGAGTTGATTACTGCTGTCAGTATATCTGTTTTTGCAGCATTCGTTGGAGCAATTGGTGGACTAGCTGTGCTTCTATTATATTGGAGAAAAAGTAAAGAGGAGTATGATAGCCTATTACTGTATGATAAAGGCATGCAAACAGATATTCGTTTACGCTCTATGTATAAAGAAATTCTTTTATCTGCTGCTCCATTTGTCTTTGTGGGAGTGGCTAATCCATTGTTTCAAGCAGTTGATACTATTACCTTTAACCATGCAATGAGTAGTATTGGGCTTGGTTCCATTTCTGAAACCGCCTTAAATATATTTAATTATCAAACACATAAAATTATTATTATCCCAGTATCGCTTGCAACTGGGTTCTCAATGGCATTAATTCCAATGATTACAAGAGCTTTTGTAAAAGAAGACCATTCAGATTTAACAACAAATCTAAATCAGACTTTCCAAGTACTATTATTTCTTACTTTACCGGCATGTATTGGATTGTCCGTATTAGCTGAACCTGTTTATCGATTATTTTATGGAACAGAAGATATTATGTTGGGAGCAGAAGTATTAAAATTATATGCGCCTGTAGCCATTTTATTTTCCCTTTATCCAGTAACAGCTTCAATCTTACAGGGGTTAAATGAGCAACGTTTTACTATCTTAAGTTTATTGGTAGGCATTTTGATTAAACTAAGTTTGAATATCCCGTTTATTGAAAGATGGGAAACAAACGGTGCAATACTTGCCACTACATTAGGATATACTGTATCTATCCTGATTAATTTAGGGGTAATAAAAGCATACGCGCAATATTCATTTAAGATAGTTATTCGAAGAAGCATTCTCATTTTGGGATTTTCGGTTATTATGTATATTGTTACAACGAATGTATATAAAATACTCCAGTTATTTTTATCTACAGAGTCGGTATTTGCTTCCCTGTTAATGGTAGTAATTGTAGCTGCCTTTGGGGTTCTTATATATGTTTATCTAGCTTACCGTTCTAAATTGATTTATCGCATATTTGGTAATCAAGCAGTTAGAATAAAACAAAAACTAAGACTTCCTTTTTAATATAGTAGGAACTTAGCTTTTAAATAAAATAATAAGCAAGAAATAATAGATAGAGGTTGAGTTTAGATGCGAATTGACAAAATGCTCGCTAATTTGGGCTATGGGAGTAGAAAAGAAGTGAAAATGCTCCTGAAAAATAAGGCAGTGAAAGTAAATGATGAGATCATTAAAGATGCAAAGTACCAAGTAGACCCAGAAAAAGATGAAGTATTCTTATATAACGAATTGATTGAGTATAAGGAGTTTATCTATTTAATGATGAATAAACCTCCAGGGCTAATATCTGCAACAGAGGATTCGAGGGAAGAAACGGTCATAGACATTCTCCAAATAGAGGACTCTGTATATAATCCGTTTCCTGTTGGAAGGTTGGATAAGGATACAGAAGGATTGCTTCTGCTAACAAATGATGGGAAATTGGCCCATCGATTGCTGTCTCCGAAAAAGCATGTCCCGAAAACCTATTTTGCCGTTATAAGAGGAGAAGTGGGAGAAGCAGATATAGAGGCATTTAAAAAAGGAGTTGTCTTAGACGATGGATATCTTACAAAACCAGGGCATCTCGTTCTATTAAAATCTGGAGACACTTCTGATATCGAACTGACTATTTCAGAAGGGAAATTTCATCAAGTTAAAAGAATGTTTGAGAGTGTTGGAAAAAAGGTCATTTACCTAAAAAGGATTTCGATGGGACCACTAGAACTTGACGAGACTCTAGAGCTAGGGGAATATCGGGAGTTAACAGAAGAAGAAATAGAGCTATTGCAAAATTATCAAGTAGATAATTAATAATAATTTGTGAAAATCACAAATGGAGAAATTCTTATCGATTGAGCAATAGCAGATTTAAGCCAAACAGCAAACAATACGAAAATATGCAGCAAAAACCTCACTTTGACAGCAGGAATAGCAATAGCTTTCCTAGCAACTCATTGTGAGGTTTGCTTTATTATACAAGTTTAAATCTCGGTTGTTTCATTTTTTAGGATGTCATTTTCACTTTTTTTCTAGTTGTTGTCCATTTTCCACGACTTGGACTTTGCACCAAGTCATTATAAGCTAACACATTCAAATCTCTTTGAATCGTTCGCGGAGTAATACCAAATTCCTCCACTAGCTCTTGTGTTGTGACAGTTCCACGCTTACTAATAAACATGTAGACGGATTTGATACGGTTTAACATCCGGTTAGTTGAAGGTTTCAATAAACCACTCCCTATCCTTTTTTCAAACCTTTGGCAAATTCCAGCGACCGACAGCTTATTTGAAGAATATTTTCTTCAAGCGTATGTAATTTTCTTTTCCACAGACAACCCCTTTTCAAATGGCTAAATAGTGACAAATTCAATAGAATGAATTTCTATATAAATATTGTACCCCTATTTACTAATATATTCTACATTATTTGCGTTAATTTACAAAATATTTGCTTTTTTATGTCTATATTTACCACCCCCTGTAGGATTTCCTTACATTCATCATATGGGATATATAATTATGATATGAATAAAAATTCAAAAAGTTTTTAATTAAATTTTATTTCCCGAATTTTTTATTAGTTAAACATTTTTTTGATAATGTTTTCTAAAAAAAGATTTCTCTATGAACTATGGCAAAACATTGCGGGCAAGGCTAAGGGACCCACGTAAATCACTAGTGGGTTTTCCCCTGTCTCGCTCGCCTTGCTCCTAATTTAAAGTTTCTTCCATTTTTTTAAAATCCTCTATCATTTTGCGATGGCTGCCGACCATGTTTTGTGGTAATTTGTGTAATGGGAAAAATCGAAGGCTGAATGCTTCTTCCTGGTCATTCTCGAGTATTCCTTCATATTTAGATGTATAATAGGCGGTTGTTACAGTGTAGAAAGGATCGCCGTTTGCTGCAATCGCAAAGTAGTCTTTTCCGGAATAAACAGATAATAACTGTAGATTTTTTACTTGAAGTCCTGTTTCTTCGAATATTTCGCGTTTTGCTGTATCCTCTGTACTTTCTCCTAATTCCATAAGGCCACCTGGTAATCCCCAAACATTTTTTGGGTGTTTTCTTTCTTGTAATAGAATATTATTTTCCTTGTCTAACAGAATTACTACTGCTCCCACAAGAATGATAGGCATTTTGCCAACTAGCTTTCTTACATCTTCAACATATCCCATTTAAAATACATTCCTTCCATATGGTAGATAAAAATATAGTGTAGCTTTGTTTTCGATAAAATGTATACTATACTTAATGATAATTTAGTGAAATATGAATTTAAAGGTTTTATTTCTCATATAAAGCGTTTTATGATATGTTTTTCCTATACTATATTTAAAAACTTCCAAGGAGGAAACCATGAATTCAATTGATTGGTTAAATGAAGTACATAATCGTAAAGACAGCTTTATTAATGATTTACAAGGACTTTTGCAAATTAAAAGTGTATTGGACGAAGAGAATGCAACAGATGATGCACCTTTTGGCCAAGGAGTGAAAGAGGCATTAAGCTATATGCTAACGATTGGAGAAAAGGATGGTTTCGTCAGTAAGAATGTTCAAAACGTTGCTGGACATTTACTATTTGGGGAGGGTACGGAAAGTGTCGGTATTCTTTGCCATGTAGATGTTGTTCCAGAGGGGGATGGATGGACAAGCGATCCATATAAGGCAGAGATTCGTGATGGGAAGATTTATGCAAGAGGGGCTTTAGATGATAAAGGTCCAACAATGGCTGCCTATTATGCAATGAAAATTGTGAAAGAATTGCATCTCCCTTTGTCAAAAGAAGTTAGAATGATTATTGGAACAGATGAAGAGAGTGATTGGCGATGTGTGGATACTTATTTCCAGCACGAAAGTATGCCTACGATTGGATTTGCTCCAGATGCTGATTTTCCAATTATTTTTGCAGAAAAAGGCATTGCTGATTTTGATATCGTTCAGAAAATTTCAAAAACATCAAATGATACAGGAGAAGTTAAAATTCTAAGCTTTGCATCAGGCAGAAGATATAATATGGTCCCAGATTTTGCCCAAGCAGTGTTGGAAGTGAAAGAAGGCGAACAAACGGAGGTCATTCAGCGTTACAAGAATTATTTAAAGCTAGAGAATGTACCTGGGCGCTATTTGGTTGATAATGGCGATTTAGTATTAGAATTAGAAGGTGTGTCAGCACATGGATTAGAGCCTAATAATGGGGTGAATGCAGGTCTGAAACTTGCTAACTTTCTTGTGGAATTAGAATTGGATGAAAAGGCTGCTCATTATTTTCAATTTGTGCGAAACTTCTTTGTGAATGATTCTAGAGGAAAAAAACTTGGCATTGATTATGAGGATGAAATTACAGGCGAACTTACCTTAAATGCTGGTATTTTGGAATATCATTTAGAAAAGGGTGGAAAAATTGGTCAAACAGTACGCTATCCTGTTACAAATGATATGGATAAGACGAAAGAGAAGCTTGCGAAATTGCTAACAGAACATGATTTTAGCCTCGAGAATTTCACAGATTCTAAACCACATCACGTGGAAAAGAACTCAGAATTAATTCAAACATTGAGCAGAGTCTATGAGGAGCAAACAGGAGAAAAAGCTAAGTTATTATCCATAGGTGGAGGCACATATGCTAGGTCGCTAGAAAAAGGGGTTGCATTTGGACCACTATTTCCTGGAAGAGAAGATATTGCTCATAAAAAAGATGAATATATGTATATTGAGGATTTAATGAAAGCAACAGCAATTTATGCACAGGCTATCTATGAATTAGCGAAATAAAGATATAATCCAAAGGAGAAGAGAAAATGAGTACGGTGTTAATGAATGGGGAGTTTATACCAAGAGAAGAAGCAAAAGTAGATATAGAAGACAGAGGATATCAGTTTGGCGATGGAATTTACGAAGTAATCCGTGTGTACAATGGTAAAATGTTTATGGCGAAAGAACATCTTGAGCGTTTATCTGCAAGTAGCGAGAAAATAGGCATAGCTATTTCTTATTCCATCTCAGAATTAACCAATTTATTAGAAACGTTAATTTCGAAAAATTCATTAAGCACCGGTATCCTTTATATGCAATTCACTAGAGGAATAAGTCCGAGAAACCATGGCTTTCCGACAGATGATGTTACTCCAACATTTATAGCTTATACAAAAATAATGCAAAGACCATTAGATAATCTAGAAAATGGTGTGTCTGTCATTACTGTAGAAGATATTAGATGGTCAAGATGTGATATTAAAAGTTTAAATTTACTTGGAAATGTAATGGCAAAACAAAAAGCAGTAGAGGCCAGCTGCTATGAAAGCATTCAGTATAGAGAATTATCTGTAACAGAAGGTAGTTCTTCTAATATTTGGAT
This sequence comes from Niallia sp. Sow4_A1, assembly GCF_052116745.1. Classification (NCBI taxonomy): domain Bacteria; kingdom Bacillati; phylum Bacillota; class Bacilli; order Caryophanales; family Bacillaceae; genus Niallia; species Niallia sp. Sow4_A1. The sequence goes on from NZ_JBQKKM010000010.1 coordinate 51,047, forward strand.
TGTGAATGGGGAAAAGGTACAAACTCATGAGGCAAATCAATTCATTTTAAATGGAATTACCAGACAAAAAATTATTCAATTATGTAATGAAAATGGAATGGAACTAGAGGAAAAAGCATTTTCAATTGAAGACTTAATTGATGCAGATGAAGTTTTCTTATCCAGTACAACTTCTGAAGTAACACCAATTACTTCTGTCAATAATGTTCCCGTAAAAGAAGGTAAAGTAGGAGAAGTAACGAAAAAGTTACAAGGGTTGTTTATTGATGCAATCATCGCAGAATGCGGACAGTTAGCAAATTAATTTAAGGGAAAAACGCAAAATGGGGTTGTTTCAAACTAGTTATGGTCAATAGCTGGACTTGAGACAGCTCCTTTTCTTTTTTCAAAAGAAAATAGGGTATAGTAATTTATATGGATTTTCTAAAACATAGGTACAGATACGGTTAAAATTGATTCATTAGGTTATATAATAGAAATATAGTTAGAGATTAAGCTAATCATCGATACTGAGTTAAAAAAAGGTTAAAGGAAAAAGGATATGAATACAAAACCACATTATTTTCTAGGAGTTAAGCCAGATAGTCCTGTTATAAGCAAATTAGAAAAGATTAGGAAAGAGCTACAGTTAAGGTTCCCTTTTAAAAAGTGGGTACATCCTTTCGATTACCATATTACCCTTGCGTTTTTAGGGAGTGCTAATGATGATAAAAGGGAAATGTTACAAAATCTTTTAGAAGAATCATTTTTAGCTAGTAACCAATTTAAGCTACATATTGATCATTTAGGTGTTTTTGGTCAACCCAAAAGCCCTAGGATATTTTGGGCTGGGGTAAAAGAGGAGAAGAAACTATTTGATCTTAGAAATCAAGTCTTTCATATTTGTAGTCAGGCTGGTTTTCAGTTGGAAACTAGGCCGTTTCATCCACATCTAACGTTAGCAAGAAAATGGGATTCCGAAACTATATTTTCGGAGCAATTGCTAAAAGGATCCCTTTTCCCAAACGATTTGATTTTTGATGTGGACAGTATCCACCTATTTCAGACACATATGGAGAAAATACCTAAATATGAAATAATAAAAAGTTATTGCTTTAATGACCAATAGAAACATTGTAATTTAGGGGGAAAAAGCTTGGCGCAGTTAATAAAGTTGCAAGATTATGTGTCGCGTTATGAGCAAAACATTGTCTTGTATCCATCACGTTTTGTTCGGTTGAAGAAACAAAAGTGGCTCGGATTAAAAAGAGCATTTGAAACAAAGGATAGAAGTCTATTTTACCCGGAGAGTCCAATAGAAGAAGACTGGATAGTGGATAAACCTTCTTTTTTAGAACGATTTAAGAAATCAATTTGGCAGCAAAATAATTTTGAAGAAGTAGAATTGGAAAATGAAAGCGAAATAGTCAAAACGGAAGAAGATGATTTGAGTTTTGAGTACGATGCAAAACAATATAGCCGTCCACAAACTGTTGAGGAATTAAAACAGCAATTCCTAAATCAATTATTTGAATTTCAGCTGAAATGGGCCAGTTCAACGCTCACGGAAAAGTCTAACGTGAAAAAGACGCTTTATTATGATGAATTATTAAAGTACTACTTACAAAGATTTCCGGATACTTTCTTGGTACTTTATCAACCATTATTTCAACTGAAAAATGCTCCTGTTGAATTGGACACGATTATGATTACCCCAACTGATGTCTGGTGCATTCATGTGTTAGAAGCAGAGAATTCAGCAGTATATGTTGGTTCGAATGATAAATTTTGGGTCAAAAAAAAGGGGGATAAAGAGCAAAAGATTCTTAGCCCTGTCATATCTATAAATAGAACAGAAAAAATAGTGAAAAGTATTTTAGATAAATATGATATTACATTACCTGTTCAAAAGGTAATTCTTACTCGAAATGGATATATTGATTTTCCATCCGTGCCATATGATTTAAAAATTGTGGAAAAAAGAAATTATGAAGAGTGGTTTCAAAAAATGAGAAGTCATCATTCGCCAATTAAGGCTATTCAATTAAAAGCAGCAGAGAGCTTATTACAATATGGTTTGACGAACTCGAAAAGAAGGTATGAATGGGATACAGAAGAATCATAAAAAAAAGGGGAAGAGTAGAAGAGTTGTGTTTTCAAGAGATGAGGGAGTGAGAAATTTGATATCAATTCGAAGAAGTTTCTTTGCTTATTTAGATGAAATGTCATTAATAACTGTTCTACTTCCCTATTCCTATTATAACGGGGAATCTACTGCGTTTAGATTAAAAGGAGATAGCCATCCTATTAATCTTGTGATTGAGTCGAAGGAAAAAATGCAGCATTTTGTAAAGTACAAATGTCACTTAAACGAAAACATTCAAATCGGCCAAAAATATGAGGTAGAGGATGCAAATAAGGGAGTAACAGATTTACAAATAGGTGCAGTCATTAGAACAGCTTCATTTGATGAAGAATTTTATTATGATGGTCCTCTAGGTGTAGACTATTCATCCGAGAAAAGTATCTTTTATCTATGGGCACCTACTGCACAACAAGTGAAATTGGTACTTAAATCCTCTGATCCAGCTATTGAGGAACGAAGGATTTTGGAGATGGAAAGACAGGAAAAAGGGGTTTGGAAAACAATCTATCTTGAAGATCTAGAAGGATGGTACTACAGCTATTTAGTACTTATAAATTTAGAGTGGAAAGAAGCAATAGACCCATACGCTGTAGCGGTTTCTGTAAATGGAGAAACAGGGGTAATTGTAGATTTAAATAAAACAAAAAGACAAAAGCCGGTTTTACCAGCACTCGAGCATGCGGTAGATAGTGTGATATATGAAACTCATATTAGAGATTTAACGATTCATCCTGATAGTGGAATTCGGCAAAAAGGAAAATATTTAGGTGTAACAGAATTAAATACAAAAACGAAAAAAAACGAGCTATCAGGTCTTTCCTATATAAAAGATTTAGGGATAACACATATAGAGTTTCTCCCTGTTCATGACTTTGAAGAAGTTGATGAGCTAGAGGTGCTAAAAAAATATAATTGGGGATATAATCCTTCCCATTATAACGTGCCAGAGGGCAGTTATTCGACAAATCCTATTGATCCATATGTAAGAATTAACGAACTTAAAGAAATGATTCATGCTGTACAAGAGCAAGGTATCCGTGTCATATTGGATGTTGTATATAATCATGTCTATAAAAAAGAAGATTCTTCTTTTGAAAAAATTGTTCCAGGCTATTTCTTCCGCTATGATAAGTATGGAATGCCATCAAATGGTACAGGAGTAGGGAATGACATAGCTTCAGAAAGATCGATGGTGAGACGATTCATTGTTGATTCTGTCCGTTTTTGGATAAAAGAATATCAAATTGATGGATTGCGCTTTGATTTAATGGGAATTCTTGATTGCCAAACAATGAATGAAGTTCGTTCCGTGTGTAATAGTTTCGATAAGAGCATTTTAATTATTGGGGAAGGTTGGGATTTAGCAACCCCTTTAAACAAAGATAAGAAGGCTATTATTGCTAATCAGCATTTGCTTCCTAGGATCGGTCAGTTTAATGATCAATTTAGAGATAAATTAAAAGGGAGTACCTTTCAGTTATATGATCGAGGTTATGCGCTTGGAAATAAGCTTTATAAAGACGATATTCCTGAACTATTAGCTGGGAGTGTCGGTGTCTATAAGGAAAATGGAATGTTTATTGAACCAGGTCAATCTGTAAATTATGTGGAGTCTCATGATAATCATACGCTATGGGATAAAATTGAAATATGTTTTTCAAATGAATCAGAAGAGTGGAAGCAAAAGAAACAACGACTTGCAACGTCTCTTGTCCTTCTTAGCCAGGGAATCCCTTTTATTCATTCGGGTCAGGAATTTTTCCGCACGAAAAATGGTGTAGAAAATAGTTATCAATCGCCAGATGAAATTAATCAGTTAGACTGGGATAGAAAAGATCAATTTATAGGCAATGTGGAATATATAAAAGGATTAATTTCCCTAAGAAGAAATAACAGAGCGTTCCGATTACCATCAGTGGAAGCTATTCAAAAGCACCTTATCATTAATCAGCAATCGAATGACGTAATACAATATATTTTACATGATCTAAAAGAAATGGGAGAATGGGAATCGATTATCGTATTTATAAATGTGAATGATTCTCCTGAAGAAGGATTTTGTAAAGAAGAATGTTGGAATATTTTAGTTGAAGGCGATACAGTTTATCAGCGGGATTATCCAACCATTCACAGAGATCGGATAATGGTTAAGCCAGTAAGCATAACAATAATTGCCAAGTAATAGGAAACGATAGTAACATTCGAAAGATTTCCGTGATATTTAGCAGGAATGTGTCCTAATGATGGAACCGGAAAATTTTTTTGACAGGAAATCATTATTTTAACGAGAGATTCACTTGACTAAAAAAAGAAATAAGAGATAATATTTAAATGAGAAACTTTCTATAAGAAAAAGTATTTAGGTAAAATTTAATATAAAATGATTGGAAATCTTGGATACATAGTATAATGGTATGGATACTATGTCCTTTTCTTTTTTACAGTTAAGAAAGTATTAGTTTTCTAAAAGTTAATTTGGTGTCTAGCTAAAGCGCCTACTGTCTAGCAAACTTTAGGTCATTTCTTTTGCGTTAGATAACACGAAAAATGCGTGTATCCTTTCTCGAAAGAACAGGTCCTTTCCGGTTATAAGGCGGTGTACAAGGCGCTTGCGCTTTTCTTATATCATTAAACTTTAGGCAAATTTGTGCTAATTAAAGAATGATTGCAGTACGATGAGTATAAGTTTACTATAAATGGATGAATAGCTGATAACCATTTTTGTTTGTTCTTCCTACCAAATTAGGACAAAAAAGACTCAAACAGGAATTTCTCATCTTTTTTTTGGAGCATAATATATAGTAGGTGAACAATTTTGGAACATTTATTAGGGCAAGATTGGGAAATAACCCCTGCAGGTGGAGAAACAGGCGAAGCCTTTTTTGCACAAAATAATGGGCAGAAGCTTTTTTTAAAACGGAATTCTTCTCCGTTTTTAGCTGTGCTGTCAGCAGAAGGAATTGTCCCAAAACTTGTTTGGACAAAAAGATTTGAAAACGGAGATGTTTTTACTGCACAGCAATGGCTCATAGGGAGAGAATTTGGTCATTCGGATATGACGGATGAAAGAGTGACAATGTTGCTTAAAAAAATTCATACCTCGAAGCCTTTATTAGAGATGCTAAAAAGACTAGGTAAGACATCTTTTCATCCTGAGATGATATTGTCAGTCATAAAAGCAGAAATAGACGATGAGCTAAAAGAAAACGAGGATATTACTCGTTATATCCAATTCTTAGAAGATAATCTTCCGTTTATAAAAACAACAGAACATGTGGTATGCCATTGTGATGTTAATCATAACAACTGGCTGCTTTCTGAAGACAACCAGTTGTATCTCATTGATTGGGATGGAGCGATGATAGCAGACCCAGCCATTGATTTAGGAATGCTGCTTTATTGGTATATTCCAAAGGAAGATTGGAAAAATTGGTTACACACTTATGGTTATGAACTCACAGATAATTTATCTTTAAGAATGAAATGGTATGTTATTGCTCAAACCATTAACTCCATCCGCTGGTACAAGAAAAAAGGTCGTTTCAGTGAAATGGAAAGATGGATGAAGTTTTTACATGATATTGAATAACACCCATTTCAAAGTATTTCTGATAAATTATGATAAATTGTTAATGCCATCTACCCACTGAGACAATTGATTTTGATGTGAATGGATATGTGTGTCTAAATTTGAGGCAGTAACACCTTGTTCGCTGTAACGGTGAACTTCCTCCAAAATTGGAAGGATATTCTGATCGATTTGCTCATTGGATCTTAAGGATGTAATCAATCTTTCTATTTGCTCACATTCTGCAACAGATCCACAGCAGTCTGTTTGTTGATTACTGAGAATATCGGCTAGTAATGCTAGTTGATGCTCATGATTTATAGGCATACATAGAACACCCTTTCTATAGGTTCTAGTATGAAAAGAATAATACATTCTTTTCAAATACCAGTTAAGGAATTCACTTATAGGTTGTGAATTCTTTTTTTCTTTATACAATTGTTCCTAATGTAAATTTATCCTTATATAAATTCAAGTTGCCAATAAAAGAGTATTGCATCCATGTATAATGCATGATATTGTTTGAAACGATAGTTATTAATAAGGAGTGTCCACATGCGATTAAGACATAAACCATGGGCGAAAGATAAATTAAGTGCATATCCACAATATATTATCCAAAACCCTGTAGATTGGAAAGGAAAATGGGATCAAGCTTTTAGTCAAAAGGGTCCTATTCATATTGAAATTGGTACAGGTAAAGGTCGATTTATTACAGAAATGGCAAAAGCGAATCCTTCGATTAATTACATCGGCGTAGAACTTCAGGAAAGCGTCATTGTTTCTGCATTAGATCGCTTAATAGAGGCAGAGATTCCTAACTTGAAGTTAATGAATATAAATGCAGAAAAACTAAAGGAATATTTTGAAAAGGGAGAAATTGCAAGAGTTTATCTAAATTTCTCCGATCCTTGGCCAAAGACCAGACATGAAAAACGAAGACTTACTTATAAAACGTTCCTTGATTCGTATCAGTCTGTGCTTGTAAATCAAGGAGAAGTACACTTTAAAACAGATAATCAAGGTTTATTTGAATATTCTTTAAAGAGCTTTTCTGAATATGGCATGCTTTTAAAATATGTGAGTCTTGATTTGCATAATAGTGATTATGAAGGCAATATCATGACAGAGTATGAGGAAAAATTCTCAAATAGAGGAAATAGAATTTATCGTTGCGAAGTACAATTCAGATAATGTAAAAGAGCTGGGATATAAGTATTCCAACTATATAATAACCCGAACTATTTCACGTAGATGTTAAAAAACATGCGTATAATTGTTGTTCGGGTTATTATATAGGTCTCAGGTTAATTGATTCACATCAAGAATAGTTCCAGTCTCACAATCGGAAACAAATTCAAAAACCTCTTGTTTTTCACCATTCATTCGAGTAATACCACCTCTATAGACTGTGAGTGAAGATTCAGGAGTATGAAGTGTTTCTTTTTCCATATTGATCCACGATCCGTTAATCGGCCCCTTTTTTTTAAAGGCTGCTTTTGCTATATGTAAAACTTCATTACTTGATAGGTTATTGTTCTTTGTAATGGTTTTCTTCGCAAGATAACTTGCAGCCACTCCAACAACAACCCCTCCTAAACATTGTTTCCAATTCATAAACTTAGCTCCTTACGTTTTTTTTATTCAAAACAAGAATGTTTATCAAAAAGAAAGCCATCCTTTTAAACAGATAATGTTATTATATCTAATTTATATGCTAGAAGAAATGATAAGGTAATATTCTTCTTGCGAAGGTTGGTTTAATGAAATGGATTAATTGGCAGTAGTTAAAGGAAAGTAGTGGTATGTGTTTAAATATTTCGGTACAATAAATATATTATCCCATTCTTAACGGACAGAAACTTCCACCTGAAGCTTTAAGAGAATAGCAAGGAAGCAAGGTGGGAGATCAACTATCCGTAAAGGTCTAGATTGGTTCAACTAACCTTTAGTGGAGAGGAAGGGCCCCCTACTGATGGAAGTTTCACTTTATCAAATACATAGTTAATTAAAGGAGCTTTGCTATAATGGAACAACAAACTTTGGATATGTTTAGAACTTTAACAGAACTTCCTGGTGTAGCTGGGAATGAACATCAAGTTCGAAATTTTATGAAAGAACAATTAAGTCTTTATACAAATGAGATAGTGCAAGATAATCTTGGCAGTATATTTGGTGTAAAAAGAGGGCAAGAGGATGGCCCGACTGTAATGGTTGCTGGTCATATGGATGAAGTTGGATTTATGGTAACATCCATCACAGATAATGGAATGATTCGCTTTCAGCCAATAGGTGGATGGTGGAGTCAAGTGCTTCTAGCACAAAGAGTACAGATAATTACGAATAATGGTCCTGTAATAGGGGTTATTGGTTCTATTCCTCCACATCTATTGGATGAAGCATTAAGAAGTAAACCAATGGATATAAAAAATATGCTTATTGATATTGGTGCTGATGATAAAGAAGATGCCTTGAAAATTGGAATTAAACCAGGTCAGATGATTGTTCCAATTTGCCCATTTACTCCTCTTGCGAATGAAAAGAAAATTATGGCCAAAGCGTGGGATAATCGTTATGGCTGTGGGTTAGCAATTGAATTGTTGAAAAACCTTCAAGGAGAAGAGATACCAAATATCTTATATTCTGGTGCTACCGTACAAGAAGAAGTAGGTCTTAGAGGGGCTAGAACAGCAGCTAATATGATTAAGCCCGATGTATTCTATGCTTTAGATGCAAGTCCTGCAAATGATGCCTCAGGGGATAAAAATCAATTTGGCCAGCTTGGTAAAGGTGCCTTACTCCGTATTTATGATCGTACAATGGTTATGCATAAAGGAATGAGAGAATTTATTTTAGATACTGCTGAGTCTAATAAAATTGCCTATCAGTATTTTATTTCACCTGGTGGAACAGATGCGGGACAAGTTCATATTTCTAATGACGGGGTTCCAAGTGCTGTTATTGGAATATGTTCTCGATATATTCATACAAGTGCTTCTATTATTCATATTGATGATTATGCAGCTGCAAAGGAATTGCTTACTAAATTAGTAAAAACAACAGATAATACCACAATTGAAACACTGCGTGCTAATCAATAAATATAGTCAGATTTAGCGTAGATTTGCATTGTTTTGAACAAAGAAGAATTTTCTTCATAAAAGGTGTCTCAACTATAATTAGCTGAGATACCTTTTTCTGTAGAAATTTTGTTAGGAGAGAATAATCATGAAAGTTTGTATCGGTACAAATAATATGGCTAAAGTGAATGCCGTCAAAAATTGTCTAGGAAATGACAAACATATGGAATATGCTATGTTCAATGTTAGCTCTGGAGTCAGTGATCAACCATTTTCAGATGAAGAAACTATTAAAGGTGCAATTAATCGAGCCAAAGCTGCTTTACTAGAGGGAGAAGGGGAGATAGGGATTGGATTGGAAGGAGGAGTACATCACACAAATGATATCCTCTTTTTGAATAATTGGGGTGCATTAGTATTAAAGGATGGAACAACCTTTATCGCAAGTGGAGCAAGAATACCGTTACCGAAAGAAATTGAGACGGAGTTAGTTGCAGGGAAAGAATTAGGACCAGTTATGGATGAATATGCCCAAAAAGAAAATGTGCGCCATAACGAAGGTGCTATCGGGATATTTACAAGTGGGAGAATAAATAGAACCTCGATGTTTAAACATGTTGTCGAATTACTCATTGGACAAATGGAATTTCACCAAATAAATAAATAAAGCATAACTCTCATCCGACTTTTTCATAATAGAGGAGATGGCTTAAGTACACCATCTTCTCTATTATCTATATATAAGAGTTATTTTATTTAAAGCTGCTTTTCATCAGGAGGAGATAGCGTGAATTGATTTACTTCACTATGCAGATCTAAGGCGATTTGCTGAAGAAGAGAAGCGGAATCATTTACTTTAATAACAGCCTCTAATTGAACTTCACTAGAAGCAGAAACCTCCTGTGTGGAAGCAGCTGCATTTTGAGAAACATTGTATACCTCAAGAACATCCCCCTTTAAGGACTGATTTGCTTCCTTAATTTTCGTTACTGCTTTGTTGATTGTACCCACTTTTACATTGATATTGGCAATGGATTTCACTATATTTTCAAAAACTAATTTTGTCGTATAAACTGATTTTTCTTGATAACTCCTGTATTCGTTTAACTGTTCAGCATTTTCCTTCAGCTGATTCATTTCCTCTGTCATTTCAGAAACTAAGCAGTGGATGTCTTCTGCTTCCTTTTTTGATTTTTCTGCTAGATGACGAACTTCTGTTGCGACAACCGTAAATCCTTTTCCACTTTCTCCTGCTCTGGCAGCTTCAATAGCAGCATTTAAGGCAAGGAGATTTGTACTGTCTGCAATGGTTTGAATGGTATCAACAATCGAAGCGATTTTTTCCGAATAATAGGTAGCATGTACCACTTTTTTTGTTAGCATTTGTGTTAAGTGAAGAAAATGTGTAGATATATTTTCTAATTCCTTCACTGTTTGCAAGCCTATTTTACTTTCTTCGCTAGCTAAATGAACCTCTTTTGTAACCTGTTTATCAAGTGTCACTGCTTGCTCAATCGCTTCTTCCACATCTTTTATATTATGAAGACTGTTAAATAGACGATTAGACTGTTCTGAAGCTCCTAAAGCAATTTGCTGGATGCTTTGGTCCACTTCATTTGCTTGTGCAGTTGTCTCTTTTGAAATAGTACTTAACTCTTGGGACGAAGCATGTAATTGATCCCCTGAAGTAGAGATAAAGAGTAAACTATTTTGGACTTTTTCTGCCATCTGATTAAAAGCAATTGCAAGAATACTCATTTCATCTTTAGTTGTTATAGGAACACGATAATAAAAATTTCCCTCACTAATTTTTTTTGCAGCGGAGATAAGTAATTGAATCGATTTATTAATCATTTTTAAAAGAAATAATCCAATGACAAATAGGAGTAAAATGATGAGAATACTGACAGAAAGGATGATGGCAGTATACATTCTATTTTTTTGAAGCAATTCTGTATTTAATCTGTTTTGTTCACTAGATAGGGCGTTTTCAAGTTCTTGAATGTTGGTTTGGATGGATTGAGATTGTGAATCAAAGGCTGTGATAAAATCAGTACTTCCTTCATAAGAACGGTTGATTTCTTTCAAAGCATCAAAATAATTATTGAAACTAGTTGTAATCGCCTGCTTTTGCTCAGCTGAAAGAGCGGTGTTATTATCTAATCTATCTGCATAGCCGGATGAAATCTCGAGGAAATTTTCATAAAATATCTTATTTTGTGTAGTAATATAATGTTCTTCATTAGTATGTAATTCCTCGAGTTCAGAAATAAGAATGCTATCGTTTGTATACTGTATAATCGATTGCAGTTCTTTAACAGAACTTTGAACGTTCCCCTTTAGTCCTTCATATGGTTCGTAACCAATCGTTTCATATTGGTTAGACAATGTATCAAATCCATCTAAATAATTATTCCCATCTGCAGCTATTTGTTTAAATTTTTGTTGTAGTTCTTTTGAAAGATTTTTATCTTCACTGTATTGCTCAGCTAGGTGGACTAATTTTGTCCCCTCAGCTTTTACACTTTCTGCTAATGCGTAGCTTGGTAATTGAAGATATTCCCCTTCGATATTTCGTGTCTCATAAATAATCGCTTTAATCTCTTTTCCATCCCCAATAGTAGATAATAGATGTAGTTCTTGTTGTTTACTTTCTGTTTGAGCATTATTAAGAACGAATATTGCGCCTAAAATAGAAATAAATCCACAAATTGCTAATCCTAAAATAAAATATAATTTCGATTTTATTGTTTTCATCCTATCACCTCTTTTTGAAAATTCTTAAAAAACTGAATATTATATAATTATAGATGGGAATAAAAAATAGGACAATAGTCATTTAAAGAATTTTATGAAATAGTTAAAATGACATAAAAAAAGAGAGGAGATTGGTTGATAAAATACAATCAATAGGAAAGCATATTAGTAGTTAGGAAAAGGGAATTCTGATACTATTTAAAGAAAGTGGCATGAATTATTTAAGGGGGCTTTACAATGAAAGATTTACAATCAGTAGAAGAATTTACAGAGCTTAAAAATAGTCCGGAAAAACATATTTTTCTTTTTTCAGCACAATGGTGTGGAGACTGTCGATTTATTGAACCATTTATGCCAGAAGTAGAAGCTAAATATGATAACTATACATTTGTACATGTGGATCGAGATAAATTTATTGATACATGCATCGAATTAGACGTATTTGGCATTCCAAGCTTTATTGCTTTTGAAGGCGGAAAAGAACTAGGCAGATTTGTAAGCAAGGATCGAAAAACACAAGAAGAAATTGAAAAATTTATTGAGTCTTTATAAAGGAATGGTGCGTATTTATTACGTGCATAAGTGAGAAGCAGTTTAAGAAGATTTGTTTACGTTAAAAGGTTGTCTCCCATAAAAAATATAGCGTAGGAATAACATAGTTTCCTGCTATATTTTTCTATTTGAGATAACCTTTTTCCATTGATTTGAATAAAATTCATTATCAAAACGATGAATATAAGATGGGATAGAGTATAATAAAAAAAATGACACCTAATAGGACGGAAGTGAAGCAAGAATGAAAATGACCAGTAAAAAAATGAAGGACATGCTTAAACAACGAATTAATAACGAGGATCGGACATTTACTTTTGATAGTAAAAAAGATCTGGTACGCATAGAAAGCAAGCAGACAGGCAAGGGCGTTACGGTCTCTTTACCTGAAATAATTGCAAAATGGGAAACACAAAAAGAGAAAGCAGTAGATGAGATTGTTTATTATATTGAGCATGGATTAGGAGCAATTGAAAAAGATAGCAAAATAGATGGGAAAGAGAAAAAAATCTTTCCAGTTATACGTTCTACTTCTTTTCCACAGCAATCGAATGAAGAGATTCCATTTATAACAGATGAGCATACAGCAGAAACAAGAATATACTATGCCTTAGATATGGGAAACACGTATCGTCTCATCGACGAGAAATTAATGGAAAAGGAAAAGTGGACAAAGACAGCTATTAAAGAGATGGCTCTCTTTAACGTAAGGTCTCTACCAACTAGTGTAAAGACAGACAGTGTTGCAGAAAATATCTTTTATTTTATAAATAGTAATGATGGCTACGATGCAAGTAGGATATTAAATGATGCATTTTTAAAAGAAATGGACGAACAGATGGAAGGAACAATGACTGTTGCTGTGCCACATCAGGATGTCCTTATAATTGGAGATATTCGAAATGAAACAGGGTATGATATACTTGCCCAAATGACGATGAGCTTTTTTGCAAGTGGCAGAGTTCCAATTACTGCATTATCTTTTCTCTATGAAAATGGAGAATTAGAGCCAGTGTTTATATTAGGGAAAAATAAAAAGCGCGAAAAATAATCGTATAGAATGTAATCAAATCGATGCATAAATTACTTTTGAATGACATCTAATTGAAATGTTTTTATATTAAAATAACATGCATGTAGATTGAAAGATACCATGGAGAAGAGGAACACCATTCCTTTGATGAAAACGGGGAAATTACCCCGTTTTACTTAATTAAAAAGAGAAACTTGATGAAAGGGCAATTAGGAATCAAAAAACTTTCAAATCGTTTCTCTTTTTTTGTGGATGACGCTTATTATACGAATCGAAGGTTTAATTTTTGTTTAGTCTCTTCCTGAATAGGGAAAGGAAGAGATGTTAAAAAATAGTGCTCGAAATTCTGAACATAACTGTTAAAATAGTAATGAGATTTGAAAGAAAGAGTGATTAAGTGTGAATTGGTTCAAGAAAGTATTTAAACAGTTTGTTAGTGAAGAAGATGAGCTGAACCAAATTGAAGAAACGGTAGAGGTATACGATCAACCAAACAAGGAATCAACAGCATGGAAAAAAGAGATGGATTCCAAAGTTATTTATCAATATCCGAAAGGAAACTTTCGCTTTCCGTTAATTCCAGATGGGGATGAAGACGATAGGAAGGAAATGGAAAGGAAAACTAGAAGAGAGAAAGCAAGACAAACTTTCGCGGATGAAAGACAAGATAGCAATAAACCATTTAATCGTCCATTAAAAGAAGAGCCTAAAAGTAATCCGAGGGAAAATCAAACATCCAATACATATAGTTCTAATCGACCTTTTAAGCCGACTGAAACAATTTCTCCTATATATGGATATAATCGCCCGGAACGAAAAGAAACGAGTATTACGATACAACAACCAAGAGTAAAAGAAGAGATTGAATCTCCGGTTGAATCAGCTACTATCCAGACAGAACAAAGGCAGAATGAGGAATTACTTGCATGGAAAGAAATAGTGAATGATAAGATAGCTGTAGCACAAGAACAACCTACATCCACTCAGGAAGTAATCGAGCCAATTAATGAGCAAGAGGAAATACTTTCTCTGTTTACAGAAGAATGGTTAGAGAGTGAGAAAAACTTGCAATATAAGGATAGTGGGGATAGTTCACTAGAAGCGGAAGAAATAGTTTCACCTGAAATGGATGATGAAATTACTACACAAACTGAAAGGTTAGTAGAAGAGCAAGAACAAAACGATCAGCCGATTTTGCTGAAAGATTTGGAAATTAGGGAAGAAAAAATTCCTGAGCAAAATAAGGAAGAAATCATTGGAGCAATTGAAGAAGAATCGCGAGAGACAGAATTACAAGAAAAAGAAAACAAGAAAGCAACCTCTTCTAAAAAAGGTCCATTGCCTTTTAATGTATTGATGCTAAATAAAGATAGACAGTCTTTGGCTAATAAAAAAGTCGAAAATAAAGCCTATGAGAAGCCGCTTCAGCAACCGAAGTTGGAAGAAGAAACCACTTCTATGCTAGAGAAGGATATAGAGAACCATCATGATTTACCATATTACGTTTTTCCAGAAGAAAATTTATTACATCCCCCTATTTTGCAAATAGAAAAGGACGGCTGGATTGAAGAGCAGACACTACTTTTAAATAATACATTTACTAACTTTAATGTTCATGCAAAGGTAGTAAATGTAACACAAGGACCCTCTGTGACACGATATGAAGTACAGCCTGAGCCAGGAGTTAAGGTTAGTAAAATTACAAACCTTTCGGATGATCTAAAATTAAGCTTAGCTGCTAAAGATATAAGAATTGAAGCACCAATTCCTGGAAAGCATACGGTAGGAATAGAGGTGCCAAATCAAAGTAGCCGACCTGTGCTAATAAGAGAAATTTTGGAAAGCGATGAATTTAAAAATTCATCTTCTCCTTTAACTGTAGCTATGGGATTAGATATTTCCGGTAAACCAATCGTAACAGATTTACGAAAAATGCCACATGGCTTAATCGCTGGGGCAACTGGTTCTGGGAAAAGCGTCTGTATAAATACAATGCTTGTTAGCTTGCTGTATAAGGCAAAGCCAGAAGAATTAAAGCTATTGTTAGTGGATCCTAAAATGGTTGAGTTGGCACCATATAATTATGTGCCGCATTTAGCTAGTCCCGTTATTACAGATGTAAAGGCGGCAACGGCTGCATTAAAATGGGCTGTAGAAGAGATGGAAAGAAGATATGAGTTATTAGCACATGCCGGGGTTAGAGACATTACTAAGTTTAATCAACTAGCTGATGAACATAAAAGATACAGTGACAAATTGCCTTATTTAGTTATTGTGATTGATGAATTAGCGGATTTAATGATGATGGCACCAGCAGATGTAGAAGAAGCAATTAGCAGAATAGCTCAAAAAGCAAGAGCGTGTGGAATTCACCTTTTGATTGCCACACAGAGACCTTCAGTTGATGTTATTACCGGTTTGATTAAGGCAAATGTGCCGACACGAATCGCTTTCTCAGTCTCCTCTCAAATTGATTCACGAACCGTAATAGATATTAGTGGTGCCGAGAAGCTATTGGGTAAAGGAGATATGCTGTTTTTAGAAAATGGAACATCAAAGCCAGTACGATTGCAAGGTACCTTTGTATCAGATGAAGAAATTGATCAAGTAGTGGCCCACGTTAGAAAAGAAAGAAAACCTGAATATTTATTTGAACAAGAAGAGCTGTTAAAAAAGGTCCAAATGTCTGAAGAAGAAGATGAGCTATTTTATGAAGCATGTGAATTTATTATTGAACAAGGTGGTGCTTCAACATCTAGTCTTCAAAGGAACTTTAAAATTGGCTATAATCGGGCAGCAAGGCTGATTGATATGATGGAAAAGCAAGGGTTTATATCAGAAGCAAGAGGAACGAAGCCTAGAGAAGTATTAATCACAGAAAGTGAATTAATACAATTGCAGGACAGTGAATGAAAAAAGGCTGTTTTCTAAAAAATCGTATTTTATTAATAAAAAAGAATTAGTTGGAAAAATAGAGTAGCGTTATACCTAGACCTAATGAGAGAGTAGCGAGCCACTTTGAGACCCTGCAGAAGCGATTTTAGTGCGAGCCCTGCGGAAAGCGAAGTGTATTTTAGACTTGGGGATAGAGTAACATCTTTACGAAAAAGCTATAAGAAAAGGCATTTGGTTAAAAATGTCATACATTGGAAATGTATTGTTGCGTAGTTTTTCAACTTAAAAGATGATATAATGAATAAATGTGAAATAAAAAAGGAAAAAAAAAGTTAATGTTTAGCGAGAACATGAATAAATGCTAAATGAGAAAAAATAAAATAAAATCAAAATTGCATACATATAAATGCAATTAGCAAATTGAATGAGGATATCATATACTGTTAAAAGATATGCGTAGTTGGAGGTTCTTTATATGACTATTTACCACTTCGTAGGTATAAAAGGGTCGGGGATGAGTGCATTAGCACAAATTTTACATGATATGGGTTTCGAAGTACAAGGATCAGATGTGGAGAAAACATTTTTCACTCAGGTTGCTTTAGAACAAGCAGGAATAAAAATTCTTCCTTTTCAACGAGAGAACATTAAACCAGGAATGAATGTGATTGTTGGGAATGCTTTTCCTGATACACATGAAGAAGTAGAAGAAGCAGTGAAGCTAGGACTTCCAGTTATTCGTTACCATCGTTTCCTTGGCGATTTTATGAAGCAATTTACAAGTATAGCCATAACGGGTGCGCATGGTAAAACATCGACGACTGGGTTACTTTCACATGTAATGAAAGGTGCTAAGCCTACTGCGTATTTAATTGGTGACGGAACGGGTAAAGGGGTAGTAGGAGCAGAATATTTTGCTTTTGAAGCTTGTGAATACAGAAGACATTTTCTTTCGTATTTCCCTGATTATGCTGTAATGACTAATATTGATTTTGATCACCCAGATTATTTTGCTAATGTGGATGATGTATTTTCTGCCTTTCAAGAAATGGCATGGCAAGTTAAAAAAGGAATTTTTGCTTGTGGAGATGATGAACATCTACAAAAAATTCAAGCGAAAGTACCGGTAGTATTTTATGGATTTGGTGACGAAAATGACTTCCAAGCAAGGAATGTGGAGAAAACAACGGAAGGCACAACGTTTGAAGTGTATGTACGTAATACGTATTACAATACATTCTCTATCCCGACATTTGGTGATCATAATATCTTAAATGCTCTATCGGTGATCGCGCTTAGCCATTATGAAGAATTGGACGCAGAAGTCGTGAAAGAACGTTTAATGACATTTGAAGGTGTTAAACGAAGATTTACAGAAAAGACAATCGGTACACAGGTAATTATTGATGACTATGCCCACCATCCTACAGAAATCAAAGCAACGGTGGAAGCAGCACGTCAGAAATATCCTGATCGTGAAGTAGTTGCTGTATTCCAGCCACATACATTTTCGCGTACACAAGCGTTTCTTCAAGAATTTGCAGACAGTTTGAATTTGGCAGATTCTACCTATCTATGTGATATATTTGGTTCTGCCCGTGAAAATCACGGTAAACTAAGCATAAAAGACTTAGCAGATAAAGTACCGGGAAGCAAAATCATTTCCGAAGAAACGATTTCTTCATTAAGTGAACATAATAACAGTGTCATCTTGTTTATGGGCGCAGGCGATATTCAAAAATATCAAAGTGCTTATGAAAAAACATTAGAATAGACAATAGGACTCTTAGCTTCATATTTAAGAGGGGAAAGAAAGGGATCAGAATGTTAATTCTGATCCCTTTTTTGACAATTTATACGGATATTTTAAAAACCAAATGTTTAGAATTTCAATATCATTACTTTAAATTCTCTGGATTCAATGCTTCTAATTCTGGAATGACAAACTTACCATCTTTTCTGATGAGCACATCGTCAAAGTAGATTTCTCCGCCACCATAATCAGGACGTTGAATATTTACCATATCCCAGTGGATATTGGAGTTATTGCCATTATAGGCGTTATCGTAAGCTTGTCCTGGTGTAAAGTGGAAGCTTCCATCGATTTTCTCATCGAATAAGATATCTTGCATCGGATGTAAAATATATGGGTTTACTCCAATAGCAAATTCACCAATATAACGAGCACCTTCATCTGTATCCAGAACTTTGTTCAATCTTTCTGTATCATTTGAAGTTGCTTCAACAATTTTTCCATCTTCGAACTTTAAGCTTACATTTTCAAAAGTAAAGCCCTGATATGGGGAAGGTGTGTTATATGTTAGTACTCCATTGATTGAATCTCGTACAGGAGCAGTATAGACTTCACCATCTGGGATATTCATTTGTCCAGAACATTTTATTGCAGGAATATCCTTAATAGAGAAGGTTAAGTCTGTGCCAGGACCAGCTAAACGAACTTTATCTGTACGATTCATTAACTCCACAAGGGCATCCATTGCTATATCCATTTTCCCGTAATCTAGATTACATACATCGAAATAGAAATCCTCAAATGCATCTGTGCTCATTCTCGCAAGCTGTGCCATGGATGCACTAGGATAACGTAGGACAACCCATCTAGTTTTTGGCACACGAATTTCTCTATGTACCTTTTTACCAATTGTCGATCCTTCAATCTTCATTCCCTCTGCTGGTACGTCTGCAAGTTCATTAATGTTATCGCCAGCACGAAGCCCAATGTATGCATCCATATTACGCATTACATTTGCTTCAAATTGTGCCATCATTTCATATTGCTCTTCTTGAGCTCCTAAAAGCAAGGAACGATTAATATCATTGTCTTTTAGGTAAACAAATGGGTAACCTCCAACAGCGTATGCTTCACGGACAAGGGCTTTTACAAGCTCCTTTTGAAGTCCAAAGTTTTCAATAAGTACTTTTTCTCCTTTTTGTAAACGAACAGAATAATTAATTAAATTTTTTGCTAGTTGATCAATGCGTGGATCTTTCATATGTACCTCCAAGTTTTATAAATGTGATAACTTTCTTATTGTACCCGAAAAAATTTTTTCCTTAAATATAAACGGTTATAAAAAATAAGAAATAAGAAAAAAATAATCAGAATCGGACTCTTTCTATTATTTTTCTCCACAAACATGGTCCCGTAGTAGAGGAATGGAAAGGAATCATTTGTTTCTGTAAGTTTTTCCAATTATAATAAAACTAAGGTTTTAGTCATACCGATTGTGGGAAAAGACCAATAAAGTGGAGGTGCGATAAGGATGATAAATCTTTTATATTTAAGTGTAGCTTTAATAGCTATAGCATTTACAATTCTAGTCATTTATGTTGCTAGAACATTGAAATCACTACATATCACGCTTGATAGTGTTTCAAAAACACTTGTCGGGTTAGAAAGGCAATTAGATGGCGTTACAAGAGAAACAACAATTTTATTACAAAAAACGAATGATTTAGCTACAGATATTCAACAGAAATCGGAAAGTTTAAATTCAGTCGTAGATGCAGTCAAGGATGTAGGAACAAGTGTACAAGGTTTTAATCAGTCTGTTCAAACGATTACGCAAAATGTAGAAAATACACTTACGAAAAATCAAGATAAAATAGCTCAAATTGTTCAATATAGCAAAGTATTTATGAATATTAAAGATCAGTGGCAAGCTAGAAAGACAGAACAAAATCGAACGCGAGTAAGAAGTAATTAAAAGGAGGATGTTTAATAATGAAGCGAGAACAAGAAATAATCCATGCAAATGAAAACTCAAGTACGAAGGATTTTCTAGTCGGTGCCATTTTAGGTGGGGTTGTCGGTGCAGCTACCGCTTTATTTCTTGCTCCAAAGCCTGGAAAAGAATTGCTTCATGATTTGAACGGACAAGCAGGAGCTTGGAAGGATAAAGGAATTGAATTAACGGATACTGTAAAAGAAAAAGGCACAGAGTTCATTTCCATTGCGAAGGATAAAACAGACAAGATTAGTAATGTAGTAACAAAAACTTCTAGTGATATTATGGATAAGGTGAAAAGTACGAAAGCACAAGATAATACTTCTGATCATTTTGATGAACTGAAAGAAGAGGCATCTGATTTAAGTACTAGTTTAAAAAGCTCGGAATTTGATGAAATTCAACAAAAACTAGCAGAAACAAAAAAAGCATTTGATGAAACAGAAAGTAAATACAATCATTGATAAGGACGATTTGTATAAAATATCGTTAAAGTTTGCAGTCTATATTACCATTCGCTTTCTACGCTAAAAAGAGACAGTCTTTTAAGTTAAGCTACATGCAGATAGCCAATAGGTATATAGGCTGTTTTAAGTAGATTGATTCCTTTCTAGAACCCTTTCGATTAGTTAAAGAGTCTTAGGAAAGCTATTTAAGATAGGATGGTTAGAAATGAAAAAAATAGACACTGTTGAAAAATTTGAAGGTCTTGTTCAAAGTAAAGAGATATTTTGGTTGGTTAAGCATAGCTTGACATGTCCAATTAGTGCGAATGCTTTTGATGAATATAAACAATATGCGGAAGATAATAAAGAAATCGCTACATACTATTTAGCTGTACAAGAATCAAGAGCATTATCTAACTATATTGCAGAAAATTATCAAGTAAGGCATGAATCTCCGCAAGCGTTACTTTTTGAAAACAATCATATTGTTTGGCATACATCACATGGAAAAATAACGGTAGATTCTTTACAAAAAGCTGTGATAGAAAGATAATGTAGGGTAGTCCTAGCGATTCAGCTAAAGATAAGTAAAAATCAAATTTTACATAAACACACAAAAAAAGGAAGTCGGAAGATGGTAGTCTGACTTCCTTTTTGTAATGTTAAATGATTTATAACCGTTTATTTGTCTTTATTCTAACTTCCTGTTTTAACAGGCCAAACGATTGAAAGCTTATCGTCTTTTTTTATAGGGGTTAAAAAGGTTGCACGTTCTCCGTTTCGTAAAAGCTGAAAAGATCCCCCGCCGTTTTGAGGCATATTAATATTTACAAAAGCGAATAAATCTTGAAATAAAAACCCCTCAAATGGTTTTTGCTCTATTCTAATGTCATCTCCACTGTATAAAAGATCATCCAGTTGTAGAATTTGTCCCTTTCTTTGTATTTGTGCTAATTGTTTTGTAAGGGTTATTTTTTTGTCATTAAAATAGACAGGAAGTATTTGGTACATTAAAATTTGTTTTTTTTCTGTTAATTCTTGAACAGTTGGTGTTTTTCTTTGTTCTAATATAATTTCATCATTATGTTCAAAATACTGACTTATACGACAAGGCAAACCATTCTTAATAATTTTTCCAGAAAAAGCAGGAAGAATCGTTTCTTTTCCGTTTATTAAAAGTTGGAATGGCTGAAGTTCATCAATAAGATGGGTTAAATTTAGTGATTTTAATGCCTCATGAATGGTGGTATCTGCGTGATACACGATGATATCTTTATCTTCTACTTGGTAATCACTTGAAACAGCTTCTCCATTGCATACAATCTTAGAATGAATCGTATAGCTTTTATTATTAATCATAATATTTTTGTCTGCTTCTGTATCAATTAAGTCCTTTATTTGAACAATTGCTTGTTCTCCATCCTTCCCACAGTAAACGGTTAATGCTTCTCCATCCTCCACTGTATCTTCTAATGAGCAAGGTATTTCATTTCTTAAAATAGTTGGTCCTTTGCCATGACTTCCTGGAATAGTTATTTTTTGATTATTTATCGTAACAATCATAGCATTGCCTGGTTTTCCATATAGCTGGGTCATCTTTATGCCAGATGCCAAAAGACAATCTCCAACGGTTAATTTATTTACTTCAAATAATCTGACAGGTTGTTCATTAATATAAACCGTTTTATATTGGACTGGCATTTTTTCAGCTGTAATAGCGATTCCAATTGGTGTTACAAGCTCTGGTCCAAAGTGGAAGGACTTTTCAAAGGTTAGTTGGGTGATAGCATCGATTCCTCTTATTGCAACTCTATTAGCAGGCAAATTTAGCATTTCTGCAATCTTCAACTGTAATGCCGGCGTTTGGCTTCCGCCACCAACTAGCATTACTGCTTTAGGTGATTTGTGATTATTTAACGAAAGAATTTCCCTACAGATGGTATCTGCCAATTTATCTAGTGCTGGCTCGATTTCTTTAATAACCTCTTCTTTATGTAATTCAGTCGTGAATCCAAGGATATCTGAAATCTCAATATGATCATTTTGAGATAATTCTCTTTTCGCCTTCTCTGCCAGTGGAAAGTCTAATAAATATGCATCACTTAGTGCCTCGGTTATTTCATCTCCCGCAACGGGGACCATTCCATAGGCAATAACAGTACCAGAATCAGTAATTGCTATATCGGATGTTCCAGCCCCAATGTCTACTAAAGCAACATTTAATCTTCTCATGGAGGGGGGTATAAGTACATTGATGGCTGCAATTGGTTCAAGCGTTAAAGCTTGCATTTCTAAATCTGCTCTATGTAAAGCAGCTATCAGGGATTCGACAACAACCTTAGGTAAAAAAGTAGCGATAATTTCTACTTTTGCAATTAAACCTTGCTGGTCAATTAAGCTACCCATTTCTTGATCATCAAGAGAATAGTGGAGAACAGAATAGCCAACACAATAATAAAATTGTCCTTTATCACGTTCATTTTTTTCTGCAACAGAGCTTTGAGCTTGCTGCACAGCAGTCAATTCCAAATGTAATATATCTTCTTTTGTAATTAACGGTTTTCTTTCTATGTTCATTTCATAAGATGCTCGTTCTGTCTTTAAAGCTCTTCCAGCAGCTGCAACACTAACTTTTTCCAGAGGGCCATGTTTTATTTCTAATTGATTTTTAATTTCTTTAATAATTTTAGATACGGCTAATACGTCATGAATTTGACCATCTAACATTGCTCTTTCTGTATGTTCAATGGCTAAAAGGTCAGAAACATGATATTTGTCTTCTTTCTTTTCTAAGATAATACCGACAACGGAGCGAGTACCAATATCTAATGCAAACAGTTTTTCATTATTTTGCACAGAAAAACACCTTCTTTTTTATTTAAATATAAACTCTTGTTCAAGGCAGAATCATTTATTAACATATTAATTATAACGCTTTAACGCTTAAAAGCGTTTAATTATTAAAGAAAAATAGTGACAAGGCGATAAATTTGATTTATAATTAATCCAATTAAAAGAAATGTAACATATTTTTGTATTTGTATAAAGAATCTAGGCAAATTGTATAATGGAATTATACGGTTTTGGTCTTTTTTAATGAAGGGATGAGGATGATTGTGAGCAATAAGGAATTGGAAGAATTACGTAATCGTGTAGATGAGCTAAACTTAGAAATTTTAGAAAAAATTAATGAGCGTGCAAGCCTTGTTCAAAAAATTGCGCAAACAAAAGATACCCACGGTGTACATCGATATGATCCAGTCCGTGAAAGAAAGATGCTTGATCATATTTTAAATAAAAATAATGGTCCATTTGATAATGGAACTATTTCTCATTTATTTAAGCAGATTTTTAAAATGGGCTTACAATTACAACAAGAAGATGATAGTAAAGCATTATTAGTATCACGTAAGAAAAAGGCAGAGGATACAATTGTTGATATTAAAGGAACAAAAATTGGTGATGGTACGCCAAAATTTGTGTTTGGTCCTTGTTCAGTTGAATCTTATGAGCAAGTAGCTCAAGTTGCTGCATCGGTGCAAGCAAAAGGGCTAAAGCTTCTTCGTGGTGGTGCATTTAAGCCGAGAACATCTCCTTATGATTTCCAAGGCCTAGGTGTAGAAGGTTTAAAAATATTAAAAAGAGTAGCAGATGAATATGATTTAGCAGTAATCAGTGAGATTGTGAGTACGGAGCATATCGAAACAGCTCTAGATTATATTGATGTCATTCAAATTGGTGCACGTAATATGCAAAACTTTGAATTATTAAAAGCAGCTGGTAGTGTGAAAAAACCAATTCTATTAAAACGTGGATTAGCGGCAACGATAGAAGAATTTATAAATGCTGCAGAATATATCATGTCCCAAGGGAATGACCAAATTATCCTTTGCGAACGTGGTATTCGTACGTATGAGCGTGCAACAAGAAATACATTAGATATCTCTGCGGTTCCTATCTTAAAACAGGAAACGCATCTGCCAGTCTTTGTTGATGTAACACATTCGACAGGAAGAAAAGATTTGTTATTACCTTGTGCAAAGGCAGCTTTAGCAATTGGAGCAGATGGAGTAATGGCAGAAGTTCATCCTGATCCTGCAGTAGCATTATCTGATTCTGCACAGCAAATGGACATTGAACAATTTGATGAATTTTACCGAGCAATACAATCTACACCGTATGTAAGAGTTTAAAGCTCTAGTAGAATAGGTAAAGAGTCCCGTTCGTGTTAAACTAACATGAACGGGTTTTTTATCTTTTAAACGGGTAAAGAAAAACTATGTAATATAAATGATTACTTATACATCAATAGGATAATTATTTATATTTTTCTCGTTTTTATGGTAAACTGAATGGAAGAATGCTCAAATAAGGTTTTATTTTACTAAATGACGAAAAAAAGTCGATTTTTTTGAAAAAAAATGAAAGCTTGTCATTGCGGCTTTTGCGACGATATCGTATCATTAGTACATAATTAGACAAGATTAGCTAAATAAAAATCGATTATGATTAGGAAGTAGCTTCTTGCCGTAAAATAATAGAAAGAAATTAGTTCGACTAAAAGGAGTGCAAAATAACAATGAATATAACAATATATGACGTTGCAAGAGAAGCGAGTGTTTCTATGGCAACCGTTTCCCGTGTTGTTAATGGAAATCCGAACGTAAAGCCAACAACAAGAAAAAAGGTTCTAGAAGTTATCGATCGATTAGGATATCGTCCCAATGCAGTAGCGAGAGGGCTTGCAAGTAAGAAAACAACAACTGTTGGAGTAATTATTCCAGATATATCAAGTACTTTCTTTGCAGAATTAGCTAGAGGGATTGAAGATATTGCTACAATGTATAAATATAATATTATTTTAAGTAACTCTGATCAAAATAAAGATAAAGAGCTACATTTATTAAACACGATGTTAGGAAAACAAGTGGATGGTATTGTATTTATGGGTGGTAATATAACAGAGGAACATGTTACTGAGTTTGAGAAGTCTCCTGTGCCAATCGTTCTTGCTGCTAGTATAGAGGAAAGCAAGAAGATTTCTTCTGTTAATATTGATTATGCTCAGGCTGCATATGATGTGGTGACTAGCTTTGTGGAGAAGGGTCATAAGTCTATTGCAATTGTTCTAGGATCCTTAGAAGAGCCAATCAATAAAAATGAGAAATTAGGCGGTTATAAGAAGGCTTTAGAGGCAGCTGGGATTGCTTATAATGAAGATTTAGTAATTGAAGGAGATTATACCTATGAATCTGGTATGGAATCTTTTGATAAATTAATGGAAATTGATAATAAACCAACCGCTATCTTTGTTGGTTCAGATGAAATGGCTTTAGGGGTAATTCATGGAGCTGAAGATAAGGGATATAAAGTTCCGGAAGATTTTGAAATTGTGACATCTGATAATACGAAATTAACTTTAATGGTACGTCCACAACTAACAACTGTTGTACAACCTTTATATGATATAGGGGCAGTAGCAATGAGATTGCTGACCAAATATATGAATAAAGAAACGGTGGAAGATCATATTGTAACACTTCCACACCGTATTGAATCTCGTAAATCAACAAAATAATGATTTATTAAAAACCAAAGCTGGAGAAAATTCTAGCTTTGGTTTTTTGTATGGGAAAATGATTAAGGTTTTGGGATGGTGTTTGTAATAAGGATAAAAAGAAGAGAGAATCAATGATGATTCTCCCCTCAAATATGCTTTAATTATTCTCTTTCTCACCATCATCCTTGGTTTGTTCTGCATTGTTTTGCTGGTTCTCTTGTTTCGTGTTTTCTTCATTATTTTCTTTTTTATTGTCGGATTTTTCTTCTTTTTGTTCTTCTTGCACTTTTCCTATAACAATTTCATTTGATGCTTTTGATTCTTTCCCCGCAATATCAACAGCCTTAACGATAAAGGTTCCATTACTTGCTTTAAAGCTCAATGTATTGCCTGCTTTTATGCTTTGTACCTTTTTTCCATCCTTATATACACGATAGCCAATAACATCTTTTTCATTATGTTTGCTCCATGTAATCGTATCACCTTTTTGACTTATTTTCAGTGCATTAGGTGCCTTACCATTGTCTTCAATCTTATTATTTGGAATGATAAGATTCTTCAGCTTTGGATTATTTTCGCTTAATATACTTGAATCACTAATGCGTATACCAAATAATTTTTCAATGTAATCTGGATTTAACATTAATCCTTCTTCGGCAAATTCACTTGGTGTTGAATCTAAGGCCATGTATTTTTTATTGTTAATCTCAACATATTTACCAGCAACTAAGCTATCATCCTTTTTGGATGGAACAGTACCAGATTTAAATAAATCGGTAGTAACTAACCCAGCTTTGGAGCAGCCCTCAGAAGGAAGTAGTCCAGAAATAGAACAAACAGATTGTCTTACGATTCCACCAGGCATTTTAAAGGTTTCTGAAGGATCAATGAGCTCAGGTGCTATGTCGTATGCAGCGTTCAATAAATCTGCCCATAAATAATTATTACGTTTACTGTATGATAAGCCAGATGTTTCTAATGATTTTGGTGTATCATAGCCGGTCCATACTCCGAATGTAACATTCGGATTGGTGGCAATTAACCAAGAATCATTTAAATCCTGTGTTGTACCAGTTTTTCCAGCCCAATCTGAGTGGAATTTTAAGCGGC
The DNA here is from genome assembly GCF_052116745.1 of Niallia sp. Sow4_A1. Taxonomy (NCBI): domain Bacteria; kingdom Bacillati; phylum Bacillota; class Bacilli; order Caryophanales; family Bacillaceae; genus Niallia; species Niallia sp. Sow4_A1. Next base: position 77,922 of record NZ_JBQKKM010000010.1, read on the forward strand.
CATTTACAGCAGCTGCTGTTCCTTGATTAATAACATCTCTCATCATATCTAATGTTAAATATGCAGTTTGTGGACTAAATACATCCACGGGCTGTACTTCATGTTGATAAATAATATTTCCATCTTTATCTTCAATTTTTTCAATCATATATGCATCAATATGTTTACCGCTATTAGCAAATGTAGAAAATGCATTTGTATTTTCTTCAACAGTTAACCCATATGAAAGCCCTCCGATAGCGGCAGATCTTGTAGAATAATCTTGTTCATCTAAAGTAGTAATACCCATTTTTTCTAGATATTTCATTGGGTTTTGCGGCATGATATCAATATATGCCTTAACAGCAGGAACGTTATAGGATTGTTGCAATGCATATCTTGCTGTTACCAACCCATGGAACCGAAAATCATAGTTGTTTGGCCATACTTTTCCTGGTGTACTAGGGTTTAACTTTAATGGTAAGTCTGGAAGAACACTACCTGGTGATAATGTGCCTAGTTCAATGGCAGGAGCATATACTAGTAGTGGTTTCATTGTTGATCCATTTGGTCTAACACTGCTTGTAGCATGGTTTGTCGCTTCTCGATTATAATCACGTCCCCCAACAAAGCTGATAATCGCTCCGGTTTTATTTTCTATTAGAATTGCTCCCGTTTCTACTGGTTCCATAATGGTTACTTTTTCATTCGTTTCTGGATCAATCACTTGTTGTGGCTTGTCTGGACCAAATAGTTGAGAGTTTTTAACCGTTTCTTGTTGAATATCATAAATTTTCTTATTAATAGTGCTATGAATTTTATAGCCATTTTGATGGATTTGACGGTCTGCAATTATGTTGTACTGTTCTGCTAATATGTCATCTGCTTGTAAGTCTTCTTTTGTATATCCGTCTTCTTTTGCTAACAGCTCAGCAATAATTTCTATACTTCTTTGTTGTATCTCAATAGTTAAAGCAGGATATTCTTCAATTGGACTTTTTTTAGGACCAATAAAATCCTCCGTTATATCATATGCTATAGCAGCTTCATATTCTTTTTTAGAAATTTTTTCTTGATCATACATTCGGTTTAAAACGGTTTTCATTCGATTTAAACCAGGTTCTAAGTTCTTTTTTAGCTTTCCTTCTTGGGTAAAAGGAGTATAACCAAATGGACTTTGCGGGAGTCCTGCAATAAATGCAGCCTGCGGCAATGTTAAGTCTTTAGCTTCCACTCCAAAGATTCCGTTTGCTGCTGCTTGTACACCAGCAATGTTTCTGCCAGAAGAATTTCTTCCAAAAGTTGAAACATTTAAGTATGCTTCTAATATTTCATCCTTGTCAAAAAATTTCTCTAGCCTCAGCGCTAGTAATATTTCCTTAGCTTTTCTTTCAAAAGATACTTCATTTGTTAAGATTTGATTCTTTATCAATTGTTGTGTTAACGTACTTCCTCCTGATTGAGTGGAAGTGTTAGCAACTTCTTGAAATAATGCACGGAAAATTGCTTTTGGGACTACTCCGTTATGGGTATAGAAATTTTCATCCTCTGTAGCAATCACAGCATCCTTTAAATAGGATGAAACATCTTTAATTTTTACTTCTTCTCTTTCAAGGTCAGTAGGAACTTTTCCTAGAAAATCATTGTTGGCAAAGTATAGTTCGGATGTTTCTTCATAATTGTAAATTTCTTTTTGCATGGAAGCATAAGGACGAATTGGCTCATCTTTAACAAGTGATGCAAAGTATCCTGCACCAATTCCGAGGCCAAATGCCCCGCCTATCACGATAATAATGATAAACAGCAAGGTAACATTCCATGTTACCTCATAGGTTACACGGGCTCCTTTTATTGTTCTTTTATTGGTGAAGAAGTTTTTAAAATGGTTTAATGCATTTTTCCACTTCGGCCTTTCATTCATGTATCATTCCCCCTAAAATCACATACATTATAGCATAAAGAAGAAGGGAATATAGACAGAGTTCGGTATTTTTCCTCTTTTTTCGAATAATTGTTTGACATTAATAGCTTTACTATGGTAAAAATAAGCTAACTATATATTGATTCGTTATTGCTTTGAAGGGAAGAAGTAGTTCTTTTATCACTAGAAACAGAGAGCCATTGGTTGGTGGAAAATGGTATAAATAAAAGGATGAATTACCTCCTGGAGCTTTCACTGGGAAAATTGCGCATATTTGTGTATTAGTAGCAGTGAACGGTAGAAACCGTTATTCTAATTAAAGTGGAGAATCATTTTCTCAAGTTTTGGGTGGTACCGCGCTAATTTGGCGTCCCTGCATTTAATTGCAGGGACTTTTTTGCGTTACCTATCAACAATAACGAAAAATATGATAAGTACAACTACTTATAATTAATGGAGGAATATAAATGAACTTACTAGAAGATCTTCAGTGGAGAGGGATTATTTATCAACAAACAGACGAAGATGGCTTGAAAGAGCAATTAGCAAAAGGAATGACTAGTTTGTATTGTGGAGTGGATCCAACTGCTGATAGTATGCATATTGGCCATTTACTGCCATTTCTAACATTAAGACGTTTTCAAAATGCTGGGCATCGACCAATTGTATTAGTCGGTGGGGCAACTGGTTTAATTGGAGACCCAAGTGGAAAAAGCGAAGAAAGAAAGCTGCAAACATTAGACGTTATTGGACACAATGTGAAATGCTTGCAATCTCAATTAGAAAGAATCTTTGATTTTGATGGAGCAAATGGTGCAGTAATGGTTAATAACTATGACTGGGCAGGGAAGATGGATATTGTAACCTTCCTACGTGATTATGGAAAGCATATTGGTATCAATTATATGTTAGCAAAAGATACGATTGCGAATCGTTTGGAAACAGGAATTTCCTTTACAGAATTCACGTATACGATATTACAAGCATTGGACTTTTTACATTTATATGAAAACCATGATTGCAAATTGCAAATTGGCGGCAGCGACCAATGGGGAAATATTACAACTGGATTAGAATTAATTAGAAAGAATATGCCAGAAGGTGCAAAGGCCTACGGGTTAACGATACCTCTTGTAACAAAAGCAGATGGCACTAAGTTTGGGAAAACGGAAAGTGGAGCAGTTTGGTTAGATCCTGAAAAAACAACTCCATATGAGTTTTATCAATTTTGGATTAATACTGCCGATGCAGATGTAATTAAATATCTAAAATTCTTTACTTTCCTTTCAAAAGAAGAAATAGAAGCATTAGAAAAATCGGTACAAGAGGAAGCACATCTACGTAAGGCACAAAAAACATTGGCAGAAGAAATGACAAAATTAATTCATGGCGAAGTGGCACTTGAACAAGCACAAAAGATAACTGCAGCATTGTTTAGCGGTGATATAAAAAACTTAACTGCAGAAGAAATAAAACAAGGTTTTAAAGATGTGCCGACATATGAACATAAAGAGGGAGAAGCCCTTCTTGTAGATTTACTTGTAGCAGCAGGGATTGTATCTTCGAAAAGACAAGCGCGTGAAGATATAACTAATGGAGCTGTCTATATTAATGGGGAACGGAAACAGGCATTAGATTATGTCCTGACAGAGGAAGATCGGATTGAAGGACAGTTTACTGTCATTCGACGTGGAAAGAAAAAATATTATTTAATTAAGTTTTAAAGGGAAATGCCTCAAAAGGATTACTTTTGAGGCATTTTTTTTATGAAAGGGAGAAACTGTATATGCTCAAGCTAAATATTCAATTGTGAAGGTTCTATCTTATTGCTTCCTCTTTTTCTAATGGCAACATTTTGTTACAAAATATTGTCTAAAATGTGAAAAAGATATATTTTCTTCCAATTGCAATCTGTTTATTCTATAAAATGATTTATACTTATAGACATAAACAATTAATTAAGGGAGGGAGAAACGGGTAGATGTAGAATAGATTTACCTCTCCTGTATAAGCGATGAAATTAAACAGTGAAGTATTAAATGTACCGTCTCCTTTTTTAGAGTATATAGTAATGCGGATGTTTATGATGAAGTATTATGAAAAAGACCATTACTCCATTGCCTTCCAGTACCCTTTAAGCCATTTTGAAAGCAGTTATGTAATACCGGAATTTCAAATGCTTTTCGATAAAGTAAGATGGAAAAATAATGTTGTGACTCTAACTAATTTGCGTCAAGAAATATACGATCAAATAGTAACAAAAGTAAAACGCCGGGATATTCGTTCCTCTTATTTTGCGATAATAAATTATATAGAGAAACAGATGAAAGTCGAGGATCGAATGGATGTCTTTCCGACAATCCTAACTGGTGATCTCGTTTCGCCAGAATGGAGTCTAGGTGTTCAAAATGAGGGAGTTATAGAGTTATTCAAGAATCCAAGGGTTTTAGGTGAGAGGGAGAGCTATACTTGTGAAAAGAACAATATAGAATTTCAAAAGATAATATCTCAAGTAGTGCATGAATACTGGCTAGTGTATGAACAAAAACGGGATAAAACGGTTATTCAAATTAGTCTGCCAAACATTAAATACACAAGGGACTTAGAGATTAGAATAAAAGAATTGTTCTTTCCGTTTTTTCATCAAGTCCAAGTAGCGACATTTTTTTATGAGGAAGGACTTTATATTAATAATATCCTTGTGAGAAGGCCGCGAAAAAAAGAGAAGATTGATTGGGGAGCGCTGCTTTTCCCAATGGGAGAAGAAAGAGAGTTTTAATAAAAGCATCGAATAATAAATAATTCTTTTTAAGCATCTTCACTAAAATAGAAAATCCCTGATTCCATATGGAATCAGGGATTTTCTAAATATAACAATTCTATTAACGAGAGTAGAACTCAATAGTCCTACAAACCCTAGTGTTTTCAAGGCTTGAGGCGGTTATATTGAAAACCTCCCCCAAAACCTCCCCCAATATTAGAAATGTAATGCTTGGCTGAATGCAATAACTGATTCTTCTTCCATCTCTTTAAAGATGTGACCGTAAGTATCCCAAATCATTTGGGGTGTATTACCTAACCGATCAGCAATAACATTAACAGGTTGTTTCTGGCTAATCAAAATAGTTGCATGGGTATGACGTAATCCATGTGGAGTAATTCGTTTTAACTTCGTTTTTTTGATGATTCGGTCAAAACTATATTTTAATGTGTTTTCTCCGGTTGGAGTACCAGATTGATATGAGATAAAAACAAAGTCATCGTCTGAAATGTGTTTACCGAATGATAGCTTTGTCATCTTGCACCAAGTACGGTACAGTTTTAATTGGCTTACTAAAATATTATCAACTCTGATAGTCCGGTAACTATTTTTCGTTTTAGGAGTACGGGCCCCTTTTTTATCTCTAGTACGTTCAACGGTAATTTTATTATTTTCTAAGTCTATATTATTCCACTTTAACCCTAAAGCTTCACCTTTCCTCACACCTGTATATGCTAAAAGTAAGATGAGTGTGTAATTAGTAATATTCTCTAATTCCTTAGCAGCTTTAAGAAATTCATTCAATTCCTTAGCTGTGAGAAAGTTATCGTTTACCTCTTCAACTGGAATGGTTATTTTCTTGAAACGATTGCGTGGAATAATTTCATCATCCACTGCTGCGTTAATCGCAACCTTAAAGAGCCGATGAAATAATTGTACTGTACTAGGTTCATAATAATCCAAAAGTTTATTAATATATACTCGTTTATAGGTGGTCTTGTCTAATTCGGCTAACTTATATTTTCCAAGCATCGGCTTCATTTGATATTTAATAGCATTTTCTCGTTGCAATTGTGTTGTAATTTCCCAGTCATTTTTATGAGTTTCAAACCAAATATCCAGCCACTCTGAGACTGTTAAATTCGAATTCTCCACTTGCTTTACTTCACCATTGAGAATACTAGCCTTTACTTCAAGTAAGGCACGGTATGCAACTTTTTCGGACTTTAATCCCTGTTGAGACTTTTCTCTCCTTTTTCCGAGAGCATCATAATATCGATAACGGTATCCCCATAATTTTTCATTTTTAACATTAAAGTAATAGTATAAATCATTATCTTTTTTGGACTTGTATTTTTTCATGAATATCTTCCCTTTCAAACGTGGACAGACGCTTATGGGGGATTGATATTAAACGGCATCACCTCCTAAAATTTAATAATGTCATTCAAAACCATTTTCATTAACTTTTAGATTAATGGCTTTAATAGCATTTTCAATTATATTTATTATGTTTTCTGCGGTCTTTTTTTCTGTTTTAGCTAAAGGGTTAGCAGGTTGCTTCCTTAGTTTAATAATGTTCACTAAATCCGTATAAAATGATTCAGCAGTAATATCATAACCTAAATGTATTTTTAGATCAGACTCAAGCTTTTCTCTTAATGAAAGACCTTCAATGTATTCTGTAGCCCATTCAGGTTCAGCACCGTTTCTTATTATAGAGTTTGCTATTATTTGGTCTAATCTTAATTCAAGGGCATGAAAGGCTTCTGTATATACATTAAAGAATGTAACATCATCTAGTAGTTGGTCAGGAGTTTTATTTATAGTTTTCTTAGCATGATCTAGATAAGCCTCATATAGATTAATTTGAATAACTTTTCCCTTTTCTAATGGTGGTTCTTCTTTATATATTTCCTCATATTCCTCTTTTGATATAGGGTTTTGATTCTCTTTTTCTATGCCTTCAATAAAAGCTCCAAATAAATCGTAAAACTGCTTAAACTCTTCGGAATACATAATCTCTTTGGTAAGATTACTACCTTTATATTTACCCTCTAAAAATCCGGGGAATTTTTCTTCTACTTTTAATAGAGAAAACATTAATGGATTTTCTACTAAAGTAAAGAACCTTTTAACATCTTCTGGCGCCTTTTCAACAAATGAGGCCCACTGTAACTTTTTGGCATCTCCATCTGTGATTTCTGCAAGTGCCTGATTCAATTTATCACTTGCTGGAGGGGTTTTTCCATTTTGAAGTTTACTTAAATAAGGTTTTGTTGCTGCTATTCCTTGTTGTCTAAGTTTTAATGATATTTCATCTAAAGTTAATCTTGATTTTTTAATATAACATCTTAATAAATCTGCATAATTCATATCCCCACCTCTTTGATAATTATTATCTAATATTGATATAAAAATAGCAACTTTAAATGTTTGAAAAATTTCCGAGGGTTATTTTTTGCCTGATAAAACAAAGTGTTGTTATTATAAGTTTAACAAAAGTTTGATTTGTTTGTTTAATAATTAACGAATGCATTAAAAATCAATCAGAATGTTAAACAAACTATATTAACTTACGAATATGAAACAAATTAAGTCCATTTAAAGTTTTACGAGAAAATGGAGAAATAATTTGTTTTAACAAAAAAACAAAAAGCGGAGGAAGATTACATGCAAATGGCACAGATAAAAGTTGATGTTAATCAAGATGAGGTTAGAAATTATATTAATCAAAAACTAGAAGAGTCTATAGAAGAAGCGTTATTTATTTGGGATGTTGATCAAATGTCTAAACGAACATGTATGAGTAGATCAACCTTAGAAGTTGAGTTTTTACGTGATCCACGAATGAAATTATTGGAAAGAAGAAAAGAAAAAGGTAAGAGGTACTGGTTTTATGAAGAATCGAAACGTGTGATAAGAGAAATTATGAACGAATGGTAAAAAGAAGTATAGACAACTAGTTATAGAGGTAAATAGATAAATAAAAAAATAGTAGTGGACAGACGCTTAATCTATTTGCTAGTTTCAACCATTTATACTGAAAAATAAACTAAGTTTTTAACCGAATTTAATTAATTGTAATCAAGCAGAACAACAGATTATTACAAAGGTCGAATTCAATGCTCCAACATTGATTTTTAAAAATTAATACACTACCAATATATCAAAAGACCATAATTTTGATCTAGAAAATTTAAGTAGATTTTAACAATTAATACTGTACGAAATGATGGTGATATTATGAATGAAAGCCAAAGCATAAAACTAGCAAGTGATTTTTTTAATGCTTTATATGGCAAAATTAATAATGGTTTTCTTTCTTTGTGGACTTCTGAAAATAAAGAAACTAAATGGTATGAAGTTAAGGAAATAGAAACAGCTGCTTTTGATTCAACGATGTTAGCTAAGGAATATAACGTATATATTGGTGTGGGTTTACGAAAAGAACGACTTGGTAAGTATGAGAGAGGTAGAAACACGGATATTTTATATTTACCCGGTGTGTGGGTGGAAATTGATATAAAGGGTGGAAAACATGCAGCTAAGAACCTTCCAAATGAACAAGAAGCAAAAGTTATATTAGATACATTTCCTTTAGAGCCGTCTATTATGATTAATAGTGGTGGTGGATGGCATTGTTATTGGTTGTTTGATGAAGCAGTACGTATATTAACGGAAAATGATCGTGAAAGTGCTGATAGAATGCTGAAGAGATTTCAATCAGTATTCATTCGATTAGCAAAAGAAAAAGGACTTCACATTGATAATACAAGTGACTTAGCAAGGGTTTTGAGGGTTCCGGGTACATATAATCGTAAGGAACAACCGAAGTTAGTAAGCACCTTGAAAATGTCTGATCACCGCTATTCATTAATGGAATTGCGCAATGCAATCGAAGAATTGGAAATAAAAAACCCTTCAAATAACAATCATGGGATAAAAGATAGAAAGCCTCAACTGCCAGATGCAAAAGTTAAACCCATTATAGAAGGTTGTAATTTCATTCAATCTTACTTAGATAACAAAGAGAGTGCTACATATTCCGAATGGATGGCTGCACTTTCAATCGGCGCTTATTGTGAAAGTTATGAAAAGATTTGTCATGAATGGAGTGTGGGACATCCAAGTTACACAGAAAGTGAAACGAATCGAAAAATAACAGAAATTCGCTCAAAAATGAAACCAAGAACCTGCAGTTCAATTAACGAAGAGTTTGGTGTATGTAACGGTTGTAAATATTCTAATATCATTAACAGTCCTATCGCAATCGGAATGAAAAATAATATCGCTGATGCACATTCTTCCAATACAATGGTCCCATTACCTTATTTCATAGCTGGTAACAAGCTATTTAAGACTGTGACCAGAAAAGTAAAAGGGGTGGAAGTTGAAGAAGAGGTAATAGTTTCACGTATGGCTCCAAAGATAATAAAAGAGTTTTCAAATATCGAAAGAAACAGCGTTCATTATGAGATAACGTGGATGAATCGGGGGCAAGAAAAACATGAAATTGTACCGGCCAGTACTCTATCCACTAGAAAAGAACTACTAACATTAGCAGATAAAGGTTTTTCTGTAAACGATATAAATTACAAAGATTTGATTAACTATTTTGATAAGTATTTATCATTCAATGGGTTGGAACATTGCCATATGGTTGAGAGGTTAGGCCGTATTAAGAATAACTTTATTCATCCATTAGAGTCTTGTGGTGTGGAGATTGTACCTAACGACATTGGAGAACGCCAGTTACTTGAAGGGTTCGAAATAAAAGGGACTCCAGAAACTTGGAAAAATGAAGTATTGGATCGAATTAAGGCGTACCCCAAAGTGCTATTTATTGTTTTGGCTTCTTTTGCATCAGTTATTTTACACGATTTAGAAGTAAGTCCTTTTATTATAGACCTATCCGGGCCAACTTCACAGGGGAAGTCAACATCCTTACAGGTTGCTAGAAGTGTTTGGGGCAGTGAGAGCTTAATAAACGAATGGAATGCAACCAGAGTTTCCATAGAGCGTAAGGCTGGGTTCTTAAATAGTTTTCCTTTATTTATGGACGATACTCGAAAGGCTGATGAACGAATATTACAATCAGTTATTTATATGTTTAGCGGTGGTCGCTCTAAAGGTAGAGGAAGTCTAAAGGGATCACAAAGAGAAGCGACTTGGAACAATATTTTGATAAGTACTGGTGAAGTTTCCTTAGCGGATTACGCTGCAAAGGCGGGGGGTGCGGCGGCAAGGATTATCTCAATTGTAGATCAACCGTTTGTTAAAGTCGATCATCAATTTTTTTCGGATATATATAAGGCAATGAACGAAAATCATGGGGCTATTGGTGTTGAATTTATAAAATATTGGCGGGAGAAAAGGAACATTTTCATTCGCGAGTTTTATAAATTCAAAGAATTATATATGAAAAAATCGAAGGATAACGAAGTTTTAACAAGGTTAAGTCTATACTATGCATCTGTTCATTTTACAGGTTCAGTTTTAAATAAAGGTTTTAATTTTGATATAGATTTAAATACACTAGTCTGCCTTTTTGATGAAATAGCAAAGGAAAATCATGCACTGGATAAGCCTAAAGAGATACTTGAACAAATGTTATATGAGTTAGATAGTACAAGAAATGATATCTATTATGATAATCTACCTAATGATATAAAGGCCGTTTATCATCACAACACGATTTGCTTGATGCCAAGTTTCTTAAAGAAATTTCTTGGACCTGAAGAAAAAATGATTAGGCGTGAGTGGGCAAAGAGAGGGTATACCCAACAGTTTACACGAAATGAAAAAGTTGTTGATTATAAACAAATCAAGCATGGTAATAATAAATTCACTGCAGTTGTTTTGAATCCGTCTTGTATTAAGGAGTTAGGGTTTGATTTTACAATTGAAAATCCTTGCAGTACCCAAAGTACGCAAATGATTCAACAAAGTTAGATTCTGTGTACTGCAATAGATGTTGATAAATAAAGTATTTAAACATATTGGTACTCAAAGTACTCAAAGTACTCTAAATAATAATGTACATGTAATTCTCCGGAAAATGTTCTAATAAAATAATATTTTTTTATTTAGTAGAGTGATAATTAAATTAGAGTACTCTGGGTACTTTCTGTACTTTGACGAAGAAAGACTGTAACAAAAGGGTTTCATAATACTAAAATAATAAATGACTGTGTACTTTTGTGTACTCAATAGTGAATTTTAATTATTCCCAGAGAAAGTGTAATGGTAGTTTGTGGATAATTAATAGAATTGTAGCAAAGTCATTTTTATATAGAAGAAATGAATTGATATTTTTGTTGTCGGTAGTAGTTATCTTATTTTTGAATAAAGGAAGGGGAATAATATGTATTTTGCTAACGATGAACATTTAGAAAATTATAAATGGCTGATGCAATTATATGCTTTAAGCCACGGTAAAGATTTAGAGTATGAAGCAAATATTTATATCGCTTCATACCCCGAAGTATTTAAATGTTTTTGTAAGGATAATATTGATCTAAGCTGTGGTCCCCTTGCTGATATTTTTGACGATGAACGTGGTCATAATGCTGCTGCGTTGACAGGTTCAACCATAAGAATGGTTGATTTAGGAATGTCTCTTTATAATGATTATAAGGTTTCGGTAGCGGAAATCATTTGTGCTGTGAACGATGAAAAGTTAGTAGATGTATGTATTGAGGCTATACGTATTAGAGCAGGAAAGTATCGATAATGACTTTATAACAAGGAATATTAATAAAGCTTTTTATATAAAAAGTAAGCGAGATTTAGAGACACGTTTTGAAAACTTTATGATTAAGGAGTTGTTTTAAAATGATTGTTATTGTTGATAAAATTGGAACTGGTTCTGAATGTGATCCAATCAGACCAGACACAACTGCTTCTGATTGGCAAGTTGTTGAAGAGCTTGAGACAAAATTTGTTATTGAAATATTAGATGATAACGTCTGACTAACGGATTTCATTATAAGAGGGGGTTAATTATGCCTTGTGTAAGCTTAGCTCATTACAGAATCACAATTACTCCCCCAGACCATTTACTCATTAGAAGGATAAAAAAGGATCGGTTGTTTATTTTTACGAATAACCGATCCTTTTATTTAAATCTATTGTAGATACTTTTTTATTTCCTCAGATTTAGGCACTTTTCCTGAAACTATTAACTGTTCGTCAACAACGAGTGCAGGTGTACTCATAACCCCATATTTTGCAATTTCCTTAAAATCTGTTACTTTTTCAATAGCAGCATCTATACCAAGTTCTTCAATTGCTACTTCTACATTGTTTGCTAATCTTTTACAATTTGCACAACCGGGTCCTAATACTTTAATAATCAATTTAAGCATCTCCTTAACAATATAATATGGTGAAAAATATGGTAATCCCTATGAAAATAGGAAATCCAGCGAATTAAATGTGTAACCAATAATAATAATTCCTAAAGCACATATAGCGATAAAAGTAGCTAATAATTTTGGCTTCACTACTTTACTTAACATAATTAGAGAAGGCAGGGATAAAGCTGTAACGGCCATCATAAAAGAAAGGATGGTTCCTATTTCTACACCTTTTCCAAATAAAGCTTCTGCAATTGGTAAAGTTCCAAAAATATCAGCATAAATAGGTATGCCAACAAGGGTTGCAATTAAAACAGCAAATGGGTTGTTCTCTCCGATAACTGTTTCAATAACCGATTGTGGAATCCAATTATGAATCAATGCACCAATTCCAACACCAATAAGAATGGCGTACCAAACCTTTTTATAGATGGACTTTACCTGTTCAACAGAATAGTTGATTCTGTCCTTATAAGTTAACTCTTCTATTTGTCCATCTATGTTGCTGTGTCCTGATGTTACAAAGGATTCTACCTGATTTCCTAAATTCAATTTATCAATAAGTGTACCGCCAATTACGGCAAGGATTAAACCAACAATTACGTAAATGGCAGCGATTTTCACTCCGAAGAATGACGTTAATAAAAGAAAAGAAGCAAGGTCTACCATCGGTGAAGAAATTAAAAAAGAAAAAGTGACACCTAATGGTAAACCTGCAGATGTAAAACCGATAAAGATGGGTATACTGGAACAACTACAGAAGGGAGTAATCGTTCCAAGTAATGCACCGAGAATATTTCCTTTTATCCCTTTGATCCCGCCCAAAAGTTTTTTTGTCCTTTCAGGTGGAAAATAACTTTGGATATAGGATATGAAAAAGATTAAAACAGTCATTAAAATAAAAATTTTAATGGTGTCATAGATAAAAAAATGTATACTTCCTCCGAGTCTTTCTTCAATAGGAAGTTGAAAAACTCTTTGCACAAGCAATTTGACTAGATCAGAAAGCCATTCCATTTTGAGAAGCTGGTCATTCAGCCACGAAAATATCTCCATAATATTTTCCTTCTTTCTATTGTTCTTACCTTAAATAAGGAAGAACCTTTTCTCTTTGCAGACGATAGACGGTGAAACGTCCTTCTTTCCGAGACCTAATCACATTTCCTCTTTCTAGGAGTTTCAAATGATGTGAAACAGTAGAGGTTGGAATATCCAAACCAGATACTATTTCACACATACATAAGTCATCAATCGCTAACATCCCAATAATTCTTAATCGCGTCTCATCCCCCAACGCTTTGAAAAACTCTGCTTTTTCCATTCGTTTATCATTTTCTTTTAAAAATGGTAGTTCTTCTTCAGATTGATTTACAATGTTTTTTGTTTCTTGATTATCTTTTACAGTTGTTTTTGTTGAAAGTGGTATTTCCATATGCATATGTTTCAACCTCCTACTATAAGTATAAAACTAGTTTTATAGTTTTGTTGTTTTTTATTATTAACTTTTTGTGAACAATAATTAGGTTTATTGAAAAATAGCAGTTGGAAGTGGTCGATACTATAGTAAATAGAACTTCCCTTGACCCTGTACTATGGTACAGGGTTTATAATATATTTGAGGTGAGATAGATGCGATATCGTATTGGGGGACTAGCTGAAAAGTGTGGTGTTAACAAGGAGACTATTCGGTATTATGAGCGTTTAGGTTTAATTCCAGTGCCAAATCGTACCGAAAAAGGATACAGAATGTATTCTCCACAAACGGTTGATCGATTACATTTCATAAAACGGATGCAGGAATTGGGTTTTACCTTAAATGAAATTGACAAATTGCTAGGGGTTGTTGATCACAACGAAACAAAGTGCCGTGACATATATGATTTCACTGTTCTTAAATTAGGGGACATCCAGCGTAAAATTGAAGATCTAAAAAAAATGAACAAATGTTGATAGACCTTAAAGAAAGATGTCCTGAAAACAAAAATATTTACGAATGTCCTATTATCGAGGCTTTAATGAATTAAGAAAAGAAAACAGTAGAAAATTTACGAAATAATAAATTTTTAAAGGTAGAAGTATTATGGGGGATTGTTGTAGTAACGTCAAAGAAATAAAAGTTGAAAATAATGGTAGTTGTCCATCATGCAAAAATAAGGCTAAGAATGTAAAGTTAATTACACTAAAATCATTACTTAAACCATCTGCATTAGAAACATTAAATGCTAAAGAAAATCATTATTTTTGTTCAAATAAAGTCTGTGATGTAGTCTATTTTGATACGAATAATAAAAAGTACCTTGTATCTGACTTGAAGGTAGCTGTACATCAAAAAGATGAATCAGCAACTACACCAATTTGTTATTGTTTTGATTGGACAAAAGAAAAAATTAAACAATATGTGGAAAATGGACTTACTCCTAAACCAGTAGAACATATTCGCGAAAACATAAAAGAAAACCGATGTGGCTGTGAGGTAAACAATCCACAAGGTAGTTGTTGTTTAGGGAATGTTACAACTTATATAAAAAACATATCTTAATAAAAAGAGCTAGATATAAATTTTCACTGCTTTCGTTTTCAACAAATAAAACAAGATGCAGTAATAAAACATAAAGCACACATCTATTTAAAATGATATGTGCTTTTATGATTATGATGTTTGTTTATCTTTGGAAATAAATAGTAAAAGCTGAGTAACAATAGCAAGAATAGGCAACTCTAACAGAGGACCAATAACGAGTGTTAAAGCAATTAAAGGTTGGTCTGGGAATGCAGTCATGGCAATTGCTAAAGCGATTGGAGAATTTCTTGCTAGAGTAGTTAAACCCAGACTTGCTCTGTCCTTGTATGGAAACTTCATAAGCTGTCCAACCTTTTGGCCAACAACAAAATTAATGATGAAAAATAAAAGGATCGGAATGGTGATTTGCCACATTAAATCTAGGTTATCAAGCAATAGTTGTCCTTGCGAAGCAAACATCGCAACGATAGCAAGACTAAGAAAAATAATAGGTAACACGCTGAGGTTAGAGATAAGGTTGTCTCTTAACTGTTGTTTGTTTCTCAAGACCATTTTTGTTAGAAAAGCTAAAACTAAAGGTAAGAATAGAGCAATTAAAATACTATCCATCAGAAATGAAAATTCTATAACCCCTGTTGTTCCCCCAAAAATAAGAAGATAAATAGGCAACAAAATGACCTGTAAGATTAAGTTTAGAGGTAAGATAGCTGTTGATAATGCAACATTTCCTTTTGCGATCCCTGTGAAGATTAAGTACCAATCAGTACATGGTGTAACCATCAGCATAATGAATCCAATATATAATGCTGGATTGTCACCTAAAAAACCTAATGCTAGTAGCCATGCTAAAATAGGTGTCCAAACAAAGTTTATAATGATTGAAGTATATGTAAACTTAATGTTTTTAAAAGCTATCCATATTTCTTCAATAGGAATTTGTAAGAAAGTAATATACAACATAGCTACTAGTATAGGGACAATAAAACTTTCCGCATTAGCTCGTATTAGTTCTACTTGTCCTATGCTTAAACCAATAATTACAGCTAAAAAAATAATAAAAGTATATAACTTTTCGATTAAATTCATTGTAATCTCCTAACAATAATAAATAAAATACAATCGTTACTTTATCATAAATTGATGCGTATAAGAATTAATTGTTTTGATATTACAAAGGTTTTTGTTTTCATTTTTTCTTAATAAATTAATAAAAAAACAGTTGCAAAACATATATAAGTGAAATATTATATAAGTAAATTATTATATAAGCGAATTGTTATTTGTTTATATTTAGGTCAATGTGGGAGGTGTACATCTTGCAATTAGCCACGGTAGAGATTGAAAAAGTTGCAGCTATCTTAAAGCTCTTAGGTGATAAGACAAGATTAACGATGGTAAAAATGCTGGCCACGAATGATTATTGTGTTTGCGAATTTGTTGAAATTTTTAAAGTGAGCCAACCTGCTATTAGTCAGCATGTTCGTAAATTGAAGGATCTTGGAATTGTTACGGAAACTAGAAAAGGGCAATGGATTATTTACTCATTGAATAAAGATAGTGACTATTATCCATTAATCACAGATTTACTGCAACGTCTTCCCAATCAAGATTATAAACTACAGGAATTAGAGGAACAGGGGTTACGTATCTCGTGTGACTAATGGAGGTAAGGAATTTGATAACTGCAATATTAGCATCAGTCATTTTTTTGGCAACACTCATTTTAGTTATTTGGCAGCCTAAAGGATTGAATATCGGTTGGTCTGCCTGTGGTGGAGCCATCCTAGCTTTACTAGTGGGTGTAGTCGGTTTTAACGATGTGTTCGAAGTTATCGGCATTACTTGGAACGCAACATTATCTTTTGTCGCTATTATCATTATTTCATTAATCTTAGATGAGATTGGATTATTTGAATGGGCCGCACTGCATATGGCAAGAGCTGCTAAAGGTAATGGAGTAAAAATGTTTGTCTATGTCAGTATTTTAGGAGCGATTGTTGCTGCATTATTTGCTAATGATGGCGCTGCCTTAATCCTGACACCGATTGTCCTAGCGATGGTGCGTAATTTGAATTTTAAAGAAAAACTAGTGTTTCCTTTTATTATGGCAAGTGGATTTATCGCAGATACAACTTCATTGCCATTTGTTGTCAGTAACTTAGTTAACATTGTATCTGCCGATTTCTTTGGAATTGGGTTCGTAGAATATGCTTTTAGGATGGTTATACCGAACTTATTCTCATTGCTTGCAACGATTACGGTGTTATTAGTGTATTTTAGAAAAAACATTTCAAAAACGTATGATTTATCTAAATTAAGACAACCGATAGATGCCATTAAAGATCCAAAAATGTTTCGTCTCTCATGGGTTGTTTTGGGGATATTACTAATTGGATACTTTTCAAGTGAATTCATTAATATTCCTGTTTCAATTGTGGCAGGGATAATTGCTATTGTCTTTTTATTGGTGGCTCGAAGGAGTAAAGTCGTTAATACAAAAGCAGTTATTAAAGGCGCTCCGTGGAATATCGTGTTTTTCTCAATTGGAATGTACATTGTTGTATATGGTCTAGGAAATGCATGGCTAACCAATTCATTAGCTAGTGTTATTCAGGCAACTGCCGAGCAAGGGTTATTTGTTGCGACGATAGGAATGGGCTTTATTGCAGCTTTCCTATCATCCATCATGAATAATATGCCAACGGTTATGATTGATGCATTAGCCATTGCTGAAACCAATACTTCAGGTGTTATCCGAGAGGCGCTGATTTATGCGAATATCATTGGATCTGATTTAGGTCCAAAGATTACACCAATTGGTTCTCTTGCAACTTTAGTGTGGCTCCATGTTCTATCTCAAAAAGGGGTTAAAATTTCATGGGGAACTTATTTCAAGACGGGTATTGTTTTAACAATCCCAATCTTATTTATCACTTTACTAGGTCTGTTTTTAACTTTATTAATTATCTAAAAGGAGAATGATATTATGTCTAAAAAAACAATTTATTTCTTATGTACAGGTAATTCATGCCGTAGCCAGATGGCAGAAGGATGGGCTAAAAAGCATCTCAGTGATGAATGGGAAGTAAAAAGTGCCGGAATTGAAGCACATGGATTAAATCCAAATGCTGTTAAAGCCATGAGTGAAGTAGGTATTGACATTTCAAATCAAACTTCAGACATTATAGATCCTGAAATTCTAAATAATGCGGACTTTGTTGTAACTTTATGTGGAGATGCTGCGGATAAATGTCCGATGACACCACCACACGTAAAACGTGATCATTGGGGCTTTGATGATCCCGCAAAAGCAGAAGGTACAGAGGAAGAAAAGTGGGCTGTATTCCAACGTGTTCGTGATGAAATTGGTGAAAGAATCCAACGCTTTGCGGAAACGGGAGAATAAGCAGACAATAGAATAACCAAGAGGATTTCCTCTTGGTTTTCTTTAAATAAACAAATAAGTAAATGCTTATTTAATAATATATTGGGAGGCTTTTACATGAATAAAGTTGAGATTTTTGATCCTGCAATGTGTTGTTCCACGGGAGTATGTGGACCAAGTGTTGATCCAGAGTTAACTAGAGTAGCGTCTGCTGTTTATTCATTAGAGTCAAAGGGCTTTAATATTAAACGATACCAACTAACAAGTGATCCTGATAAGTTTGCGGAAAATGAAGAAATAAACCGTGTATTTATAGAAAAAGGACCGAATGCCTTACCAGTGGTTTTAGTTAATGACAAGTTAGTAAAAGTGGGAAGCTACCCTACAAATGAAGAATTTGCAGAATGGTTTGGAGTAAAACCAGAAGAATTATATGAAAAACCAAAATCACGAATTTCGTTTAATTTAAATCAACTATAATCCATTCGAAAGAAGGCAAAAGATATGTATCCATTATTTAGTCCGAATCATGTTGATACTCAATTTTTATTTTTAACAGGAAAAGGCGGAGTAGGAAAAACATCGACAGCTTGTGCAACAGCAGTAGCATTGGCGGATAGTGGAAAAAGTGTATTGTTAATAAGTACAGATCCTGCTTCTAATCTGCAAGATGTATTTGGAATCGAACTTACAAGCACCCCAAAAGCAGTGCCAGCCGTTGAAAATTTATTTGCAAGCAATATTGACCCAGAAGCATCCGCAAAAGCTTACCGTGAAAGTGTGGTTGGTCCATATCGTGATAAATTTCCAGAAGCAGTAGTGGCTACGATGGAAGAACAATTGTCAGGTGCTTGTACGGTTGAAATTGCTGCATTTGATGAGTTTACGGGTTTTCTTACAAATAGTGAAATTACAGATCAATATGACCATATTATTTTTGATACAGCGCCAACTGGTCATACGTTACGCCTTTTACAACTCCCAACAGCTTGGAATGGATTTTTAGAAGAAAGTACGCATGGCGCATCCTGTTTAGGCCCTTTATCTGGGTTAGCAGATAAAAAGAGTCTTTATTCAAACGCAGTATCTGCCCTTTCTAACCCTTCTAAAACGACGCTTATATTGGTAACCAGACCAGATGTTTCATCTCTTTTAGAAGCAGATCGTGCTTCAAAGGAACTGAAAGAAATTGGAATTAAAAACCAAATGCTCATTATAAATGGCCTTCTTCAAAATCACAATGAGAACGATGAAATCTCATCTGCTTTTTATCATCGACAAAGAGATGCGTTAAAACAAATTCCGGATAATTTACATGAGACTATTACGTACTCGTTACCGTATGTTTCCTATTCTTTAACAGGTGTAGAAAACCTTCGAAACTTGTTTAAACCATCCAAAGTTTTAGCAACTTTGAATGAAGAAATTCCATCCGTAAATCTTCCGGGATTACAAGCTGTCATTGATGACTTTTCAGTAAAAGGTACAAAGTTGATTTTTACAATGGGTAAAGGTGGTGTTGGAAAAACAACTGTTGCATCAGCTATCGCAGTTGGCTTAGTTGAAAAAGGACATCAGGTCCATTTAACCACTACAGATCCGGCAGCACATTTGGACTATCAATTCCAAAGTGGTCATCTAAATCAAAACCTAACCATTAGCAGCATTAGTCCGAAAAAAGAGGTTGAAAAGTACAAAGCTGAAGTGCTTTCGAAATCGAGTAAGGATTTAGATGAAGCTGGACTTGCTTATTTAAGAGAAGATTTAGAATCACCATGTACAGAAGAAATTGCCGTTTTCCAAGCCTTTGCAGAAGTTGTAGCTAAATCGGAAAATGAGATTGTCGTCATTGATACAGCACCCACAGGGCATACCTTACTATTATTAGATGCCTCAGAGTCTTATAGTAAAGAAATCGAAAGGTCAACAGGAGAAGTGCCAGAAAGTGCAAGAAAACTGTTGCCACAAATTCGAAATCCAAAAGAAACATCTGTAGTGATTGTCACACTGGCAGAAGCGACACCTGTTTTAGAAGCATCTAGATTACAAGACGATTTAAGACGGGCAAGTATAAATCCAAAATGGTGGGTCATTAATCAAAGTTTATCTGCCACTAATACAAACGATCCTATTTTAAAAGGGAAAGCATTGGCAGAAAAAGAATGGATTCAAGAAGTGAGGGATAACAAGTCTGAAAAGTGTGCCGTTATTCCGTGGTTACCAGAAGAAAAAATTGGGTACAACAAGCTAAAAGATTATATTCATTAATCAGTGGGGGAATCGAGTATGGAAAAAGTGGTGATTTTAGGAACAGGTCCAGCAGGGTTAACAGCTGCTATTTATCTTGCAAGAGCAAATATGAAACCAGTTGTGATTGAAGGTGATCAACCGGGCGGACAGTTGACTCTTACAACAGAGGTTGAAAACTTTCCGGGTTTTCCTAACGGAATCATGGGACCAGAATTAATGGAGAATATGAGAAAGCAAGCAGAGCGTTTTGGGGCTGAATTTAAAAGAGGCTGGGTTACAAATATAGATTTATCAAAGAAACCATTTTGCTTAGATGTTAACGGTATTGGTGAAATTGAAACGGAATCACTTATCCTTTCAACAGGTGCTTCCGCAAAACTTTTAAATATACCGGGAGAGAGAGAGAACATAGGTCGCGGAGTTAGTACATGTGCCACTTGTGATGGGTTTTTCTTTCGCGGTAAAAAAGTGATTATCGTTGGCGGTGGGGATTCTGCTATGGAAGAAGCGAATTTTCTAACAAAGTTTGCAAGTGAAGTCATCATTGTCCATAGAAGAGATGAACTCCGAGCTTCAAAAATTATGCAGGATCGTGCGAGAGAAAATGCAAAAATATCTTGGAAACTTAATAAAACACCACTAGAAGTAATGGCAGGAGAAAATGGTGTTACAGGGTTAAAAGTGAAAAATAATGAGACCAATGAAGAAGAGATTATTGAAACGGATGGGATTTTTGTCGCTATCGGACATAAACCAAATACATCATTTTTGAATGGTCAGATAGATACAGATGAAACAGGGTATATCAATGTTGTACCCGGTACTACTGAAACCAATGTTCCGGGGGTATTTGCTTGTGGGGATGTACAAGACAAAAAATACCGTCAAGCGATTACTGCCGCCGGTACGGGATGTATGGCAGCACTAGATGCGGAAAGATATTTAGAAGGAAATGCAGTTCATGATTGGAGTAAATCATCATAGCAGGAGGGAAAACATGACAACAAAGAATTATCAAGAATTAGTAAAGGAACGTATTTACATCGGTGGTGCAGATGATGTAGAAGATATGATGAAAAATGAAAAAGTAGATGTCATCTTTGATTTAAGAGCAGAATCTCCAAAGGCTAGCTCTAATTATAATCGTATACACAGCCCTATTGTGGACGATGCTGAACGCCAAGATGAATCTGTTAAGAAATCCATTGAACAGGTTGTGAATGCGTATAATGAAGGGAAAAACGTTTATTTCCACTGTCAAGGTGGGAGTAACCGTACAGGTACTGTTGCAATCGGTACATTATTGGCTTTGGGAAATGCAAGTACAATCGAAGAAGCAGAAGAGATGGCTAAGAACGTACGGCCAAAAATTAGTGTGAAACCAGAGATGAAAGAGACACTGAGAAGAATTTATCCAAATGCATAGTAAATATAAAGGGAGAGAAATAAAATGAAAATTACAGATGGGGCTAAACAACTGTTAGAGAACTTTTTACAAGAAAAAGGAGCAGAAGGAATTCGTCTTTCTACTGTTGCGGGATGTTGTGGCCCGCAATTTACGATCACCTTAGATCCACCGATAGAATCGGATAAGATCGAAACGATTAATGGAATTAAAGTAGCCTTCGATTCAAAAGTTACGGGTACTGAAGAATTAACATTAGATATAGAGGAAAATCAAAATGGTGCTGGATTAGTTTTAATCGGTGCTAGCAGCTGTTGTTAAAGGAAAAAATTAGAGTGGCAAAATAATAATAGTCGAAGCTGTCATTAGGCAGCTTTTTTTTGTTGTAATTACAGTTTCAGTACCTCGTCATTTTACGACGAGGTACTTCTCTATATAAATAAAGTGACAATTTCATGGATAAGTTCAAGTTGAAAGATTGTCAAAACTTCAAAGTATTGAACATGATACCATAGTACTATAAAATAGGGGTATCAAGCTTAATCAATACTTATGTTCATAAATATATCTCAAATTTTAATGAAAAGGGGTGGTTATTTGAAATATGGGTATGCAAGAGTAAGTACGATGCATCAGGATTTACAGGTTCAACTGAAACAGTTAGAGAATGAAAACTGTGACAAAATATACTCAGAAAAATATTCAGGGACAAACAAAAAGCGACCTGAATTTCAGAAGTTGATTGATATGTTACAAGAAGGAGATACGTTGGTTGTTACAAAACTAGACCGTTTTGCTCGGAGTACACAAGATGCTCTTGAAATCATTAAAGATTTATTTGAACGGAATATTAAAGTTCATGTATTGAATATGGGAGTTATCGAAAATACACCCACTGGAAGGTTAATTTTCACGATTTTCTCAGCGTTTGCAGAGTTTGAACGAGATATGATTGTAGAACGAACTCAAGAAGGGAAAATGTTGGCAAAGCAGAATCCTGACTTCCGAGAGGGGAGGCCAAAAAAATTTTCAAGGCAGCAAATTAATCATGCATTATCATTACTAGATAATCATTCGTATAAACAAGTGGAAGATATGACTGGGATTTCGGTATCTACGCTTGTTAGGGCTAAAAAGAAAAATAAAGCCGAGCAAATCAGAACAAAGATATAATAAATAATAGAAGCATAATGGATTATATATATGGAGGATAAATCAATGAATGAAGAATTAAGACATATTCAAACAGGCACAAATATACAGGAAAAAGCAAATTTAATCTGGAGCATTGCTGATGCTCTAAGAGGCTTATACAAGCCACATGAGTATGGCGAAGTGATTTTACCAATGACAGTAATTAAACGCTTTCATGACACTTTATTACCTACGAGGGATAAAGTTTTGGAGACATATGAAAAGGTGAAACACTTAGAAGTAAAAGGTGGATTTTTACAAAAAGCATCTGGTTATGTTTTTTATAATATCAGCAATTATACATTTGAAAATTTATTATCGGATCCGAACAATATTGAAGAAAATTTCCTTGCTTACTTACATGGGTTTTCCGAAAACGTACAGGATGTTTTGAAGAACTTTGACTTTGAAAGAGAAATCACAAAATTAGCTAATAATGATAAGTTATTTTTTATTATTCAAGAATTCAATTCAGAAAAAGCCTATATGGGACCAGACAAAATAACAAGCACGGACATGGGGTATATCTTTGAAGAACTAATTAAGAAATTCTCAGAGAGCTATGATGAAGAAGCTGGTTCCCACTTTACAAGTAGGGATATTATATATCTCATGACAGACCTACTTATTGCAGAAGAAAAAGACGTTCTTATTGATGAGGGTGTTGCTAAGACAGTATATGACCAAACAATGGGTACATCTCAGATGTTAAGTGCTATGGAAGAGCGATTAAAAGCATTAGATGCAGAAGCAGAAGTGACTACTTTCGGTCAAGAAATAAACGAACAAACTTATGCTATTGCAAAAGCAGATATAATGGTTCGGGGTGGTAATCCGGAGAATATGAAATTAGGAAATACATTAAGTAATGACATGTTTGAAGGTTTTACTTTTGATTATTGTATTTCGAACCCTCCATTTGGAACAGATTGGAAATCGGAATATAAAAAAGTTAAGGAAGAGCATGATAAGGGTAAACATGGCCGTTTTGGAGTAGGTTTGCCGAAAAAAAATGATGGACAACTCCTATTTTTATTAAACGGTCTTAGTAAATTAAAGAATACTGGTAGAATGGCAATAATTCATAATGCTTCGGCTCTATTTACAGGTGCTGCTGGCAGTGGAGAAAGTGAAATTCGTCGTTACGTTATTGAGAACGATTGGCTTGAAGCAATAATACAATTACCGAATGATTCATTTTACAATACTGGAATTGCAACGTATATTTGGATACTGACGAAAAATAAACCAAAGCATCGAATCGGAAAAATTCAATTGATAGATGCATCTAATATGTATATGTTGAGACGTAAAAGAATTGGGAGTAAACGAGTTGACATTACTCCTGAATGTAGAGAAATTATAGTTCATGCATATGGAGAATTCTTAAATAAAAAGTATTATCTCAACGAGAAATCTGTAGAGTCGAAAATTCTTGATAATATTGAATTTGGATACTATAAGGTCACTGTAGAGACACCTCAGTATGATGATTTTAGTAATTTAATCATGAAAAATGGAAAAAAAGTACCTGACCCTACAAAAAGAGATACTGAAGAAATACCATTAAAAGAGGATATAAAAACTTATTTTGAAAAGGAAATAAAACCTTTTAACTTAGATGCTTGGATTGATGAAAAGAAAACGAAAATTGGTTATGAGATACCTTTCACTAGATTGTTTTATAAATTTACTCAGCCTGAAAAAACAGAGGATATAGCTACAAGAATTAAACAACTAGAAGAAGAAATACATAAAGACTTCGAGATATTGTCTGGTCAGGAGGTGGTAATAGATGAGTAGACCAACGAAAGATAGTCGAATAGAGTGGATTGGTGAGATTCCCGTACATTGGGAGGTAGGTAAGGTAAAACATTTATTCTTTAGAAGTAAAGAAATAAATAATGAGAACAATCCTAAAGTACTTTCTCTTGCAAGAAGTGGTATTAAAGAGAGAAATATTTCAAATAATGAAGGCCAACTAGCTGCTAGTTATGACAACTACAGTATAGTAAAAGAAGGCGATTTATTGTTAAACCCTATGGATTTAACAAGTGGAGCTAATTGTAATTACTCATTTATAGAAGGCGTTATTAGTCCTGCATATATCAATTTAAGAAGCAAAAATGAATGTTCTAGTAAATATTATGATTACTATTTTAAGTTACAATACTGGTCTTTAGTTTTCTTTGCACATGGAAAAGGGGTTTCATTTGAACATAGATGGACATTAAATAATGAAACTTTAATGAACTTTGCTATTCCAATTCCACCAGTGGAAGAACAGGTTAAGATATCAAATTACTTAGATAATAAGGTTTCTCAAGTTGAGAACCTAATTGACAAAACCAAACTTTCTATTATTGAATTAAAAAAATACATGCAATCACTTATAATCGAAGCTGTTACTAAAGGGTTAACTCCAAATGTGGAAATGAAAGAGACTGGTGTGGAATGGCTAGGTAGCATTCCATTTCATTGGAAAGTTAGTAAGTTGAAAAACATCTTTGAAATAAAAAAAATTATTGCAAATGATTTAGGTTATGATGTTCTATCAGTAACCCAAAAGGGATTGAAAATCAAAGATATTCAAAGTAATGAGGGTCAGCTTTCCTCTGATTACAGTAAATACCAAATTGTAGAGATCAATGATTTTGTTATGAATCATATGGACTTATTAACTGGTTGGGTTGATTGTTCTAAGTATATTGGTGTAACAAGTCCTGATTATCGCGTGTTTAGATTTAAAAACAATATTGATTTTAATCATGAGTATTTTAAATACTTGTTACAGGGCTGTTACTTAAATAAAACCTTCTATGGATTTGGTCAAGGAGTGTCAAATCATGGTAGATGGAGATTGCCGACAGATGAGTTTTTGAATTTTTATTTTCCTATTCCTAGTATTGAAGAGCAAAATCAAATCGTTAATTTTTTAACAAGGAAAATACAAAAAATTGATGAACTCATTGATAGTAAAGAAGAGCTTCTTAACGAAATGGAACAATTTAAGAGGTCACTCATTTATGAATATGTCACAGGTAAAAAGGAGGTCATTTAATTGACTATCCAAGATAATGAAAAACGTTTTGAAGAAGATATAGAGTCATATCTCTTAAATAAAGGTGGATACATAAAGGGAAATCAAGTAAATTACAGTAAAGAAAAAGCGATTGATATAAGTCAGTTATTAGAGTATATCAGGGAAACACAAGAGAGAGCTTGGACACGGTATGAAAAAATTTATAAGGATGAAACAGAGAAAAAGCTATACAAGCGACTTAATGATGAAATAGAAACCAATGGGTTACTTCATGTTCTTAGATATGGAATTACCGATCGTGGAGTTAAGCTTAAAGTAGCTTCATTTCGACCTGAATCAACCTTAAACGAGAAGATAATTAAAGATTATAATTCAAATCGATTAACAGTAACACGTCAATTTGCTTATTCAACTGAGAATAATAATACATTGGACATGGTCCTATCTTTAAATGGAATTCCAGTTGTAGCTTTAGAATTGAAGAATCAGATTAAAGGACAATCTGTAGAAAATGCTAAAAAACAATTTATGTATGACCGGGATCCACGTGAACAAATTTTTCAATTCAATAAACGTGTGTTGGTATATTTCGCGGTAGATTTGTATGAGGTATGGATGACAACTAAATTAAACGGTAAAGATACTTTCTTTTTGCCGTTTAATCAGGGTTCTAACGGTGCAGGTGAAGTGGGTGGAGCTGGAAACCCTGTTAACCCGGAAGGATACGCAACAGCATATTTATGGGAAAAGGTTCTCGCAAAAGATAGTTTGATGGATATTTTGCAAAGATTTATGCATTTGGATGTAGAAAAGAAAAAGGTAATAAAGAATGGAAAAGAAACAACTAAAATCTCTTCAAAACTAATTTTCCCACGATTTCATCAGTTGGATGTTGTAAGGAAATTAGTGAATCATGTTCGTATAAATGGTAGTGGTGAAAATTATTTAATCCAGCATAGTGCAGGTTCAGGAAAGTCAAATAGTATTGCTTGGCTGGCTTATCATTTATCAAGTTTGCACAATGAAGAGAATAAGTCTATTTTTTCTTCGGTAATTGTTGTGACTGATAGAACCGTATTAGACAGACAGTTACAAGATACAATTTCAAGCTTTGACCATGTTACCGGGCTTGTAGAGACTATCGGTGAAAATAAATCCTCAAAGGATTTAAAAAATGCAATTAACGATGGGAAAAGAATAATCATTACTACTCTTCAAAAGTTCCCTGTTATTTATGAAGAGGTTGAAGTAAATAAAGGTAATAACTTTGCCATTATCGTTGATGAGGCCCACTCTTCTCAAACAGGGACAAGTGCTAAAAAGTTAAAGTCAGCATTAGCTGATACTGAAGAAGCATTAAGAGAATATGCGGAGATTGAGGGAGAACTAGAAGCCAATCAATTGGATCAAGAAGATAAACTTGTTAAAGAATTGTTAACACATGGAAAACATAGTAATCTTAGCTTCTTTGCCTTTACTGCTACGCCGAAAGAAAAAACATTAGAGATGTTTGGCACAAAACAATCGGATGGTTCATTTAAACCATTTCATATCTATAGCATGAGACAAGCTATAGAAGAAGAATTTATTTTGGATGTCCTACAAAACTATATGACTTATAAAACATCATTTAGAATTGCTAAAGATGCACCAGATAATCCAGAACTCCCGGCTTCACAGGGGGTTAAAGCAATTCGTAGATATGAATCATTGCATCCACATAATTTGCAGCAAAAAACCGCGATTATGATTGAGCAATTTCGTGACGTAACGAGAAATAAAATTAAGGGAAGAGCAAAAGCAATGGTTGTTACAGCCTCCCGATTACATGCAGTACGTTACTTTCACGAGTTTAAAAATTATATAAAGAAAAAAGGCTACACTGATATGGATGTTTTAGTGGCATTTTCAGGTGTAGTTAATGATAGAGATGAAGAGTTCCGAGAGTCTAGCTTGAATAAAACCAAAGATGGAAAAAGAATTTCTGAAAACCAGCTAAAAGAAGAGTTTCATACTGACAGCTTTAATGTGTTGATTGTTGCTGAGAAATATCAGACAGGCTTTGATGAACCATTACTGCACACGATGTTTGTTGATAAAAAGTTATCGGGAGTAAAGGCTGTTCAAACATTGTCCAGATTAAATAGAATGCATCCTGATAAAGAGGATACCTTTATTTTGGATTTTGTTAATGAAGCGGAGGATATTAAAAAAGCCTTTGAGCCGTACTATGAAGTAACTTCTTTAGATAAAGAAATTGATGTTAACTTGATTTATGACACTAAAACGAAATTACGTAATTTCAAGGTTTATAATGATCAAGATATACAGCAATTAGTAAAGATGTATTTTAAAGAGGGGAAACAAACAGATACGGATTTAGGAAAAATGGCAAGTGCTTTAAAGCCGATCATTAATCGTTATCAGGAGCTTGATGATGAAACTCAGTATACATTTAGAGTAACTGTCCGTAATTTTAATAAGTGGTATTCCTATATTACACAATTAACTCGTATGTTCGATAAAGAATTACATGAAGAATACGTATTTACTTCTTACTTAATTAAATTTATTCCTAAGAATAAACGGGAAAATATAAATATTGAGGATAAGTTAAAACTTGAGTATTACAAATTGGAACGGACTTTCGAAGGTAACATTGCGTTAGAAAAAAATGCTGGTTATAATGTATTGAAAAATCCTGAATCCATTGACACTGGGGTAAAGCCTCTAGAAGAAGATGAGCTATTGGAAAATATAATTAAACGTGTGAATGAGCGATTTGAAGGTAAATTTACAGATTCCGATAGGGTTATAGTAGAAGGAATTTACAAAAAAGCGGTTAGAGAAAACAAGAAGCTAAAACGATTTGCACAAAATAATGATGCAGAGATATTTGAAAAAAGTATTTTTCCAGATGTATTCGAAAGAGTGGCTCAGGAATTATATTTAGAACAAATGGGATCATATTCAAAACTTTTTGAGAACCGTTCATTTTACAATACTGTATTAGAAGAAGTGGCTAAAGAGGCCTATAAAGAGTTGAGAAAATGATCTGGAAAGTATGAAAAAAGCCCCGATACACAAGGTATATTTATTGCGTATTGGGGCTTTTCAATATTCAACAATTAACAAATAGAAATGATAAATTAATGTTACTGTTAATTTTATTTCCCAATTAAAATATCTTGATAAAGAAACTGTTTATGTTTGAAGGATTCGACCCCACCTTCAAGTAAATTTACAATGTGTAATAAAATTGATTTTTCGGTAGGATATCCAGTTGCTTCTACCCAGCCATTAGTGTTATTTGATGCCATGACAATTACCTGTTCCGCTTTGGAATTTGTAACAATTGTAGAGTTATGTGTTGCGATTATTACCTGCCGTTTTGATTTGGCTTTCCTTAAATCGCTTACCAAATTTTTATAGATATATCTATTATCTAAATTGTCTTCTGGCTGATCAATAATTAGTGGCGTATAATCATTTGAAAAATCACTGTAAGATAAAATGAATGATAACATAGCAACCACTTTTTGGCCTAAAGATAATTCTTTAACGCTTTTAAACATCTTTCCAACTGACCTGTTTGTTTCCATGTTATTTATATTAAATTCTAAATCAAATTCATCAATATCCAGTAAGTAGTTTTTTATTAGTTCGACTGCATGAGGTAATCCGTTTTCCAGTACTCTTCGGCGTATAATATCAAAAAATGTTGTTACATTATTACTCGATATATCAATAATTCCCTCGTCTACTTGTTTTTTAGATAGGGAAGAAGTATGTTTTTTGATATTCTCCAAATCTAATATTTTATTATAATTCTTTTCGCTAAGTAATAAAAAAACATTAATAGGATCAGATTTTTCACTTAAAAGAGATAAATATTCAATTAAATCTTCAATTTTTATGTTGAATTTCTCAAAATAATTATCTGAATTTTCCATTTTTACTTCTAAAATTTCAACCCAGTTAAGCATTAACTCATTAATATTTTTTTGGTAGTAGGTGATTTTTAATTGATTTACATGGTTAGCATTAAAACTGTCAAGTGTATTATATACAGTAATCTTCCTGTCTTTTAAGATAGCTGGTAACTCTTTGTATTTCTGTTTTAAACCTTTAATAGTAGTGATATTACCAACCCTCCTTTTGTCGGAAAGTACTTCATTTTTGAACATCATTTCTCGGATAAAATCAGTAATTTCATCTGAGCTGGAGGTTCTTACCAACTCATTCACAGAATATCTTCTATAAAAAAAGTTTGAAAGGAGACTTTTCTTATTCTTTGTTATTTCCTCAATATACTCTTGGTTTTGAATGATGGTTTTTTTAAAGAGCTGAATATACATTTCTAATGATATATCTTTTATTTTCTTAGGTTCAAAGATAAATTTCTTGTCATATTTATAATTGTCAAGGTCATTGTTAAAATACCCTAAGATAGAAGTATACTGCTTTTTATCCATTTTAGGAGTATTGAAAATAATATAATAATCCTCACTATTGTATGAGCAAACAACACAAACCCTTCCTTGTTTACAAATATTTTCCAAAGTTTTCTCGTCGTAAACATTTTGAGAAAGGACAAAATTGATGGTATTTAAAACAGTACTTTTTCCTGTTCCTCTACCGCCTATAAAACAATTAAGTGATTCAGAAAATGATATACTAAAATTTCCGTTTCCATTTATTCCTGAGAGAAATCCATCTTCTTCAACCACAATACCTTTAATGAATACATTTGGTTTTTCAGGTTCCTTATATTCGGTTGAAATCTCGAAGTCTCTGATTGCATTTTTTAACATTGTAAAGTTGACTTTTTGTCCTTTAATCCAAAAGGGCTTAGTTGCTAACGCATCTAAACTGTGTGAATCCTCATCTAATACAAAATTATAATCCTCATTGGTGTATCTTTTTAAATTTTCTATCACTCTCGGAATTTTATCTAAATAAGACACACCTAATAATTTATTATCTATTGAATTAAACAAACGATCTTTGTATCCACCACTTAGAAAGTCCGGCTTAAAGATATCTGAACTATTTATATGGGCAATATAGCCAATTCCGCCAAGTTCATTTATTTTTGTTAAGACATTCAAGCTTGTTTGGTATGTCCCTGATATACAATCCATTATGTTACTAGAAATCCAATTGTTTAGGAGATTAATTGTCTCTTGCTTAGCATCAAATATACCTACAACGTGACATTTATCAGCACAGGAAATTTCAATACCTAATAAAGTATCTGTATATATTTTATAAGAAAAAGAATTATTAATAATATTTATAGCCTGAACGAGCTTTTCATACCCTAAGATGGTATTGTGATCAGTAATAACAGCTAATTTTACATTCTCATCCGCCAATTTTTTGGCCATTAATAAGTATGTTAAATATTCTTTTAATGTTTCAAAATATTTATTTTGGTTTGCAATTTCCATTGCTTCTTCAAAAGTTAAGCTGTTTTCAGGAAATAGGTGTTCCTTTATGGCTATGCTAAATAAATCTTCATTTGACATTTCCGTATATTTTTCAGCTGTTAAACTTTCAAATAATCTATAATCATGAGAAGCTGGTGTATGAATATGGAATACTGATTTATGATAATCTGCGTATTTTTTTCTTTTTGAGTTGATTGCTAAATCAATATCATTAACAAAACTGTTTTTTACGAGTGTTTTATTGTAGGTTAAATTTATTTTAATTGCCTCCTAACTATTAACGCAATCCACGATTGAACACGATTATAGTATAATTTTACTAGATATTTAATAGTTCGGATAGATGGAGTAAACAAGAAAAACAATTGAAAATGATGGATCCTATATCAAGAAACCGGAAAGGGATGATCCAATGAAAAAAATACTTATAAACAAAGTACGCTGCAAAAAGTGCAATGACATCATCGAGTCAAAACATAGCAATGATTTTAAGCGATGTAAGTGTGGTGCAATTTTCATAGACGGTGGTCAGGACTTTCAACGTTACGGATGGGGAATCAATCATTCTGAAGAAAAAGCTCATCTAGAGGATTATATTGATTTTAGTTACTCTGTTTATGAAGAAAATAGTTGAATAGCTGCTAGGCAGCCTAGCGTGAATTAATAATGGGTAAGATAGAGAGTGTTCGCTTTGATAAATGGTGAATTATAAGGTAAGTAAGTAAAATCATCCTTGATATTTATGGATTAGTTTGGAATAATATATTTGCATGAAGCGGCCTCTGGCCGGAAATTTTTATGGTTTTTGGTAGGAACCATAAAAAATTAGGTCCCCCAGTTCAAAACTGTGTGGACCTTTTTACATTTTAGATTCGAATCTTACGTTAAATGAAAAGCTTTATACAATCGGGTCAGATTGTGGAGGAACTCAGGTATTTGTAGTAGACTAAATGACGCGCAATAAACAATCTCTTTTTCAGAGCATTTTGTGAAGAATTCCGCTTAAACAAACGGATAGAAGCTTAATAAGCTAATCTATAAAGAGGCATAGAACCATAAGGGTTTATGTCCTTATTAATTGAATATTCGATTGTGTAGACAAAAAACAAAAATGGCAACGTTCAATATGATTAATTAAATGCCAGCATAGTTCATCCAAGATAACTTGGTATTTTGTTGTGTTGGAAACCTTTGAATATACTAATATAAGTTATATTTTTCATTCTTTTATGTTCAAATCTACTTGTGGCTGGTTAGAGTATAATTCATTAACTAGTAGTATCAGAGCTTCATTCAATTCATATCGTGCAATTTTCCCTTTGAACTCTAAACCACGGATGTAGTCTATTTCACTATCTTGGGTGTCGAATACGCGATTCTCTTGATTTGGTAATATAGATGCAAGGTGAAGATCATGTAGCCTATCAAAAAAATTAGGAAAGCCCTCTGCTGAAAGAAACTTGTTAAAAGACTCTCTCATATGTTTCCTCATGTAAGATGCTTCATTTTCAGGGTGAGTAATTTCTCTTATGGCTTTTATCGCTTCGCCATTCAAGCCCATATAAGAACACGCCTTCTCCACTGAAAACGAGGTCTCATCAGTTTCACCAATGAGATAGCCAACATCTACACTAAAGAAATCTGCAATTAGATGCATAGTATCGAATTTTGGAAAGCCAACTTCTCCATTTTTATTTTTGGCTCCTGTATTCATCCATCGGCTGACATCTTTTTGGCCATAACTAGTTCCATATTTATTGTTTAGGGCTTCAGCAAAGGATGCTTGAGTATATCTGCCTGCATCCATACACTTTTTTAATCTAATTTTCCAGTACGTTTCCTTTTCTTTTAATAAGTCATCCATGTTATAGAGAACCTCCATTCGAGATGAATTATATACCTTGCGTAAGTCTTGTACAACCTAAAATTACGCGCTATCATTATGTTAGAAAAGCCAAAGGAACAGCAGAAAAACGAGAAAAGAAATTTTTTCATGCAAAGGGCGTATTAACAAAAAAAAGAGACTAACTGAGGTAAATACTTTATGAGAATGTCTGTTGGAATAATTGGAAAAAATAGGAATTACAGTTAAAGAAGTATATTTGTTTTTGAAAGACAAGGGCTTCCTCGATGGCGAAGAAGGCAATTGGTCCTTAACGGAACTAGGTAAGCAAGTTGGTGGTCAAATTAGGCAAAAAGATAATGGAGAGGGTGGGTTCTGTAGACGCACATGGTCAGTTTTATCGTGGGATGAAAAAATAGTCAATAAATTGAAAATGAAATAATCCAGTAGCAGTTACAACTTTATTTGCAACTATGACAATCATCCCCGTTGTTAGAGCGGAAGTAAATTAATACTGGATTAAAGCAAATTTACAAGAAATACTAAATCAAATAGCTAAGGGTGATGATTAAAATGGAAAATAACAAAAATGAAAAAGATTATGCCGAATATAACCATAATAACAAAACGGTTAGATTTGGTGGCAAGCCAGCAATTATTGTTTCAGTATTTGCAGGTGTAACTTTAGTAGGACTTGCAGGTGGAATTACATACATCATGACTAGAAATCCAGAAGCAACAAAAGAGGTAGCAACTAAAGTATTAAAGGAAGTAACGAAACACGCAGCATAAAAACATCAGTGATAACTTTGGAAAATGCACTAAGCATTGTAGCGGCTTTTTTCATTAACTTCTTAATTTATGTGATATAGATCAGACCCAATCGACTTTTCATAAGTAAATTTGTTGTTTTTAATGAAACGGCTTAAAAAGGGGTAATGCGTAAGATAAAATAATAATGTATGATAGATTTTATTTTCTTTTTCTTTTATGAACTAATTTAATAGAAGGGCCTTTTGGTCAAGGTATCAGTTAAAAATCATCGGTAAGATGCGTGACGAGAACAATCGTTGGCATTCTTAGCGATGTTTTTTTATATAAAAAATTAATGGAGGGGTCCAAATGAATCAAATGGAAACGTATTATGTAGTAAGAAGAACGGAAAAGAAAGATGAGGAATTTGCTGTGATTGATGCAATGTCACTGGATGAAGCGAGGGCGATCTTTGGAGTTCGGCATAAAGCCGATAAAGAGGCAATGACAGAAGGAGAGGCATTTTACATTTTTCAAACAAACGAAATGCTGATGTTGGATGAAAATCATCGGCTAGTATTTCCGAAAGGTTTAATGAGCATTATTGAAAAGTGGTAGCAATGAAGGGTTAAAGATATGAAAAAGATGGCTTCTGTTGTTCTAACAGAAGTCATTTTTTTGTAATCATTACTTGCTACCAAGTGGATAATTGTATGACAGTTTAAACTTATGTCCTAAACAAGTGTTTCAAGTATAACTAATAATATATAGTAACGATTAATAGTAACTAATATTAGATACTAGATGGAAGAATAAAAATACAATTTAATAAAATGCAGAGTTTCCATATGTTCTTCATGGTATCTATTATTAGTTACCAATTTCCTGATAGGCAGTTTTGGAGCGAATAAAGATCGTAAAAGTATATTACTTTGTATAATGGTTACCATTCATCGTAACGAATTGAAAAAAGGAGAAAAAATAGAAAGTATGGGATGATGAATATATTGATGCAACTAGGTTTCGTCATGGTATCTACTAATAGTAACGAGGAGCTTTTCTGTGAGGTATTTTTTAAAACTTATGTATGCGAGTCATTCAAAGGGAATGACTGCGAGGAACAGTATTTATTAAAATCTACATAATACATCGTGGACTGCATTTTCATTTTGTAGTAACGGATGAATAATGACCTTCAAATTAGATTGTTTCAATCGGTCACTTACAGCAGAATCAGCTGCAAATTGATTAATAATATTTTTACCTCTTTTGATTCCATCCGTAAATTGAGAACGATTAGAAAAACTATTATCTGTAATAACAATATCCATAATGTGAAGTTGTTCGGGGTTCTTTTCCGCCCATTTTGCATATTTAAAAACTTTTTGTATTAATGTTTCGATTGGTTCTGTTCCCATATCCATTTCAATATTAATATAGGCATCCTTTGCATAATTAGATTTTACCTCAATTATCCAATCTGGTTTTACAAAAGTCATTGTTTTCCCTATTATATTACTTCTAGATTTATTTTCTGTCATATACCTACCAATTTTTGCATGATAAGCTCCGTTATTCTGTTTGTGTAAATTATTAAAATTAGGTATCCACTCCGTATATGGCAGAAGTGAAGGTGATAAAGAGTAATATGTTTCATTGTACAAAAAAACATATTTTGTTTTCTTCTGATTTTTGTGTTTGATTACCTCAAAATTTAGATTGCATAATATATTGATTGCAGCTTGTTGTGTGGCTAAGAAGTGTAACAAATTTTGCTTTTGATTAAATTTATAAATCTTTGATTTGTTATATGAGCTAACTAATAAATTGTTTTCTATTAGTAAGTCTATAGCTTTACTACCAATACAAAGATATTTAAAACGCTCTCCATTAAAACCTTCGTTAAATTGGCTGCTACGAATTAGATGATATTCTTCATATTTCCGGATTCGATTTTTAAAGCTATACTCTTTAATTTTCATTTCGAATAAAAATGTTGCAGCTTGATAGAATTGCTGCAATGTTAATAATCGTTGTTGTTCTAGAAATTCCAATAGCTTTAGATCTACTTTGGAAAGTTCTAATCGTTGTCTTGCATTTTTCTTTAATACAATTTTGTCCAGCATTGTTTTTTCTCCTTTCTTTAGGGTGAATGATATTTGTTTGACAGAACACCTTTGGAGTATTATTTTTCACTATTATTGTCAGCACAAAAAAACTCACTCCAAACATTGCCAATAACGTGAGTAATAGACTTTTCACAAGTAATATACTTTGACGGATCAATCTTACTCGACAAAGTATATTACTCGTGCATTACTTTTTATTAAAAAGTGTTCTTTAAATAGTGTACTTTTGGATTTTGATATTTCTAGTCATTAATGTACAACTTGGAAAAAATTAAAATATCGTAAGGAAACGGAAATTATAAAAGACAATTTTTATTGGCAAAAAATGAATTTTTGAAAGGCATTAGAGAACAAGGTTTAAGATGGAATGCCAAAGCAGTCGGTTTATACAGATTTTATAAAATGGACTTACTAAACAATCGGGCCATATAATTGAGTAACACCTATAAAGAAAGTTATTGATAATACATAGTAAGTTAATTAACAATGTTATTGTGAAATATAGGAGAAATTATGACTGATAATTGTTGTACACCCAAACCAAACCTAACGGAACGTTCCCAATTAGATATAAACAATACCAAAAATCCCCAGAATAGATGGTCCGGATACTCAGAAAGAAGCAATAAAAATCGACTCTTATGATCCTGACAGTCCAGAGGGTTACATGGTATTTACAGTAACAGTTCATAATAAATAATGGTTGGATAACCAAAAAGGATGATTACCTAATAGAAAAGTAATCATCCTTTTTTAGTTTCAAAGTGCTAATTTCATGTCGATTTATTCTTTATTCAAATATCCATTTGACTATTTGTTTATGTAAACGTAAAATAGAAAATGAAATTTAACATTCAAATAAATATTTGAATGTTAATGAGTATTAAATTATTAATAAAAAATAAAGGGGTTGAATCAGGTGGATTTAATTTTAATAATCATCTCTGCTCTTGGTGCTTTTATTGTAACCAATATTGATGATATTTTTGTCTTGATGATGTTATTCTCTATGGCAAGGTCACAATCTAAAACAAGTAATGGTCAAACGGTTAACAAGGTTTCGAAACGTATTAACTCAAGAGATATAGTAATTGGTCAATATCTAGGTTTTGCACTTCTAGTTTTAATCAGTCTTTTAGCAACCTTTGGGATAACACTTCTTGCTGATCAATGGGTTGGTTTACTTGGCCTAATTCCAATGTATTTAGGAGTTAGACTGTTCATCAAAGGTGAAGATGATGATGATGATAATATTCTTTCTAGGTTAAACAAATTTAATAAGTTTTATTTAAGTGTAGCCTTTATCACTTTTGCTAATGGTGGAGACAATATTGGAATTTATGTTCCGATTTTTTCAACGTTAGAAACAAATCAATTAATTATTACTGTAGTTACATTCTTTATAATGGTTGCAATTTGGTGTTTACTGGGTTACCGTCTTGCGAGATTCAGATTTGTTTCTGAAACACTTGAGAAATACGGGCGATGGATTATTCCAATTGTATTTATAGGATTGGGAATATATATCATGCTAGAAAATGAACTATTTACTTCTTTGATAAATCTATTCAAATAATGTAACAGTTTTGATCGTTATGATCATTTGCTAATATAAGTAGGTTTGGATATGGAATTTATTGAGTTATTTAATTTTTTATCCATTATTCAAATAATCATTTGAATAATGTTAGGGTAATAATATATAATATATTCAAACATACACTTGAATAAAAGGAGGGATAATGAGTAATGAGTAAGAAAGATACTTGTGATATTTATTGTTATGACGAAGCAAAAGTCAAACGAATACAAGGTGAGATGCAAAAAGAAGATATATCTAGTGTTTCCCAATTATTTAAAGCACTTGCAGATGAAAATAGGGCAAAAATTTCCTATGCATTATGTCAAGATGATGAACTTTGTGTGTGTGATGTAGCTAATATCATTGGGGCTACTGTTGCAACGACATCTCACCATTTAAGGACCCTTCATAAACAAGGGATTGTAAAATACCGAAAAGAAGGCAAACTAGCCTTTTATTCGCTTGATGATGAACATATTAGACAGTTAATGGTTATTGCATTAACTCATAAAAAGGAGATGAAAGTCAATGTCTGAACAAGCTAAAATAAACAACCAAGAAGCTAAAACTTACAGAGTTCAAGGACTCACCTGAGCAGACTGTTCAAAAACGTTCGAAGAGAACGTGAAACGTCTGGATGGCGTTTTG
This sequence comes from Niallia sp. Sow4_A1, assembly GCF_052116745.1. NCBI lineage: Bacteria > Bacillati > Bacillota > Bacilli > Caryophanales > Bacillaceae > Niallia > Niallia sp. Sow4_A1. Next base: position 116,150 of record NZ_JBQKKM010000010.1, read on the forward strand.
GATGCACAAGTTAATTTTGGTGCTGCTAAAATAACAGTTGTAGGAAATACAACGGTTGAAGCGCTTGAAAAAGCAGGAGCTTTTGATAACTTAAAATTACGAGATGAAAAAGCACAAAAAGTAGAACGTGAACCTTTTTGGAAGCAAAAAGAAAACGTTAAAGTGTATATTTCAGCCCTATTATTAATCGTTAGTTGGTTATTAGGAGAACAACTCGGAGAAGGTCATATTGTACCAACAATCGGATATGCGGCATCTATATTAATTGGTGGCTACTCCTTATTTATTAAAGGCTTTAAAAATCTAAGCAGATTTAAGTTTGATATGAATACTCTTATGACAATCGCTATTATTGGGGCTGCATTAATTGGTGAATGGGGAGAAGGAGCAACAGTTGTTATTCTCTTTGCCATTAGTGAAGCTTTAGAACGCTATTCTATGGACAAAGCTCGTCAATCCATTGAGTCCTTGATGGATATAGCTCCAAAGGAAGCTTTAATACGACGTGGAAATCAAGAGTTAATGATTAGCGTTGATGACATTCAAGTAGGCGACATTATGATCGTGAAACCGGGTCAAAAGTTGGCTATGGATGGAATCGTTGTAAAAGGGACATCTACCTTAAACCAAGCTGCGATTACAGGTGAATCTGTCCCGGTGACAAAGACCATTGATGATGAAGTATTCGCTGGTACTTTGAACGAAGAAGGATTATTAGAAGTAAAAGTAACTAAATTAGTGGAAGATACTACTCTTTCGAAAATAATTCATTTAGTAGAAGAAGCTCAGGCAGAACGCGCTCCTTCTCAAGCATTTGTTGATAAATTTGCCAAATATTATACTCCGGCAATTGTTGTATTAGCCTTTTTAATCGCTATTGTCCCACCATTATTTGGCGGAGATTGGAGCGAATGGATATATCAAGGGTTATCCGTACTAGTCGTTGGTTGTCCTTGTGCATTAGTTGTTTCTACGCCTGTTTCTGTTGTGACCGCAATAGGAAACGCAGCAAGAAATGGTGTTTTAATCAAAGGTGGAATCCACCTAGAAGAAGCCGGTGCATTGAAGGTTATTGCTTTTGATAAAACAGGAACATTAACAAAAGGGGTTCCAGCAGTAACAGAAATCGTAACATTTGGCGGAAATGAAAATGAGTTATTGACCATCACAGCAGCGTTGGAAAAAGGATCACAACATCCACTTGCTTCAGCAATTATGAAAAAAGCAGAAGCAAACGGATTAAATTATAATGAAGTATCTGTTGAAGATTTTCAATCTATAACTGGTAAGGGTATAAAAGCAAAAGTTAAGGACGAGATGTATTATGTAGGAAGTCCTAGTATGTTTGAGGAAATTCTTCCAAATGGTATAGATAAAACCATTTCTGAACAAATTTCAACCCTACAAACACAAGGAAAAACGGTCATGATTCTTGGAACCGTCAACGCAATTCTCTGTTTAATTGCTGTGGCTGATCAAGTAAGAAAAACATCTAAAGAAGTTATTCAAAAACTTCATCAACTAGGAATTGAAAAAACTGTTATGCTTACTGGTGATAACCAACGTACAGCAGAAGCAATTGGTAAAGAGGTTGGTGTATCTGATATTAAGGCCGATCTCCTTCCAGAAGATAAATTGAACTATATTAAACAACTTCGCGAAAAGTATCATAGTGTGGCGATGGTTGGAGATGGAGTAAATGATGCTCCAGCTCTTGCGGCATCAACAGTTGGGGTTGCAATGGGTGGAGCTGGAACGGATACAGCACTTGAAACAGCCGATATTGCTTTAATGTCAGATGATTTAAGTAAATTACCGTTTACGATGAAACTAAGTCGAAAAGCATTGAGAACCATTAAGCAAAATATTACCTTCTCTCTAGTAGTTAAAGCTATTGCTTTACTTTTAGTTGTACCGGGTTGGTTAACGTTATGGATAGCTATATTTGCCGATATGGGGGCAACATTGCTTGTAACTTTAAACAGCTTACGATTATTAAAAGTTAAAGAATAAAATACTGTTTCATATAAAGGGATAATGGTTTTATTATCCCTTTATATGATTTCTTACTGAATGAAAAGGTATGATGCTTCAATGTGATTTTTCGCCCTTCTTGTTTTTAAAAAAGGGATACTCTTAAAGGATATTTAAATTCAGTCATTCGGAAGTGAAGATAATGAATAATTCTTGGAATCGAGTGATTTATAAAATTTGGTCTCCAATTTATGATAAGATTTTTAATTCGGGTGTTTTTTTAAATGCACGCAGACAAATATTTCTAGATATCCCCTTTCATAGTAATCAAAAGGTACTTTTTGTTGGTGTAGGAACAGGTGCTGATTTAGAGTTAATAACTCAATCTGATTTAGATATAAAGGCAATTGATTTTTCACCTGATATGCTTAAAAAGGCAAGTGCGAAATTTAAAAATTCACCTATTAAATTCATAGAAATGGATGCTCAAAATATGGAGTTTGATAATGAAACATTTGATTATGTAGTTGCTAGTCTAATTCTTTCTGTAGTGCCTGATGCAGATAAGTGTTTAACAGAAATGACGAGGGTTTTAAGAAAAGGAGGCAAAATAATTATTTTTGACAAATTCGTATCTGAAGAACATAAATTATCTTTTTCAAAAAAGCTTCTTAGACCACTAATAAAAGTATTAGGAACAGATATTGGATTGAATTTTGAAGATCTGTACCGTAGAAATAGTATAAATCTAATGATAAACGAAGATAAAAATGTAATGATGAATGGAATGTACAGAAAAATAATAATTAGTAAAGTTAGTTGATTATGTTTGAGCAAATTAAAAATTTCAAAATTACCTTTTACTCTTTACCCTGTACTATGGTACAGGGTTTATAATTTATCTGAGGTGAATGAAATGAATTATCGCATTAGTGAACTTGCAGAAAGGTGTGGGGTCAATAAAGAAACTATAAGATATTACGAAAGATTGGGTCTCCTTTCGGAACCTTCTCGGACAAAAGCTGGATATAGGATGTATCCAGAAGAGTCTGTGGATCGCCTACAATTTATTAAACGAATGCAAGATTTAGGTTTTTCTTTAGCCGAGATCGATAAACTACTTGGAGTTGTTGATAAAGACGACGAACGATGTAAGGATATGTATGATTTTGTTGTTCATAAAATTGATGAAGTTCAAAAGAAAATTAAGGATTTAAAAAGAATCGAACACATGCTAATTAATTTAAAAGATTGTTGTCCTGATGAAAAATCTCTACATGAATGTCCTATTATTGAAACTTTGATGAATTAGAAAAGATAGCACAAAATATGTATCATAATAAGGTGGGAGAATGATGTCAGATTGTTGTAATAACACTAAAGAAATTAAAAATGAAAATGTTGTAAAGTGTCCATCTTGTAAAAATAGATCTAAAAATGTAAAGTTGATAACATTAAAATCAATGCTTAAACCATCTGCATTAGAAACATTAAATGCTAAAGAAAATCACTATTTTTGTTCAACCAAAGATTGTGATGTAGTCTATTTTGATACGAATAATAAAGAGTACCTTTTATCTGACATAAAGGTGGTCGTTCATCAAAAAGATGCCTCAGTAACTACACCAATTTGTTATTGTTTTGATTGGACAAAAGAGAAAATAAAGGAATACGTAGAAAAAGGCCTTACTCCTAATCCAGTAGAACATATTCGAGAGAACATAAAGGAAAACCGATGTGGTTGTGATGTGAATAACCCTCAAGGTAGTTGTTGCTTGGCAAATGTTACAAGCTATATCAAAGAACTAACCTAACCTGTATATACTCAATTAAAGGGCGCTTTGTTTCAACTGGATGTAAGGCATTTTTTCTAATTCAAATAACAGGGGTAACTTATATAACACAATAGGACTTGGACAGGTCTATTTAAAAACTTACTAGAATTAACAAAAAATGTCTACTAATCGGGATTAATGGACACTAGTTATCGTTAAATTCTACCTCACTAATATCTACCTCTTTAATGATAACATCTTTATTCGGATCTGGATCATAGTCTAAAAGAAGAAATAAAAGCAGTATTAAGATAAGGATAAGAGCAGTGAAAATTATCTCCTTAGTATTTTTTTTCGAATCGTTATCTTGTTGTTGCTTTCTATAATTCGACTGAATTTTTTTTGTGTTATAATCTTGTTTCATAATAATCCCACCTAAAGATATATACAGATTAGTAAGTATTTCTCCATTTGATATAACAAACCCTTTAAGGACAAAAAATTTTCAATAAATGCATTAACAGAACATAACGTCAAAAATATCAAGGAAGTATTAGCACAATAAAGAAATATTCTTTCTTTTATATTAAGATTTCCCACAATCGGGCGCTTTAATGAAGTAACTAAGGCCAAATTTCTCAATTACAATACTGAGAAATTTGGCTTTTTATATTTTAATTACCATAACTTTGTAAATTATTATTCTCCTTACTCTGCCATTCCCTTACAATAGAGAATTAGATAAGAACTTTACAAAGTGCAGAAAAATGATTGTCAAAGACTGACACAAAATTATTTATACACCCTTAAATTCTCTTTTTTATATTCAATACTTTCCTTTCTATATTTAATCATATCCCGTAAACTTATTAATTCTTTAATAACAAATTCATAGTTGCCCGTGGGTTCACCCTTAGTAGCAGCATTTGCTGATTTGTATAAAAAGTGATTGATACGAGTATATATTTCATTGTCTATGATGCTTATAATTTCTTGACTCCGTTTTTCATTTTCTACTGCTTTTTCGTACAAATCTTTGGGAATTGAATTGGCTAATTCTTTATGTAATTGAGTGGTCTCGTTTTTATAGTACTCGTTTGATTCATTAAAAGCATCGAAATATTTTTTAATCAAGTTTGAATGGTTATTTTGAATTTCAAGTATCATTGCATTTATTTGATTACCTAATTTCAATGCATATTCTTCTTCTGGTGTTCCTTTATATAAGTTGAGGAATTTATCGAGAATTTCATTTTCCATTTTACTGATCTCCTTTAGATAATCTACATTTTTAAATTTAGTTAAGCGTCTGTCCACAAATGTTTTTATTTTTTTTAAAAACGTCCCCCCAAAACCTCCCCCAGATCGTTGGGGGAGAATACATTATTCTACAAAGCAGAAAATAAACAAAAAACCCTAGAACCATTGATATATCAAGGTTTCTAGGGTTTTTGAATATGCTATTTACAAAGCATATTAATTAACGAGAGTAGAACTCAACGATAAGAGCTTCGTTAATTTCAGCTGGTAATTCAGAACGTTCTGGTAAACGAGTGAATGTACCTTCTAATTTATCTGCATCGAAAGTTAAGAAATCAGGTACGAAGTTATTTACTTCTACTGCTTCTTTAACAACTTCAAGGTTGCGAGATTTTTCACGTAAAGTGATAGTTTGACCAGATTTAACGCGGTATGATGGGATATCAACGCGCTTGCCATCAACTAAGATGTGACCATGGTTAACTAATTGACGTGCTTGACGACGTGTACGAGCTAAACCTAAACGGTAAACAACGTTATCTAGGCGAGTTTCTAATAAGATCATGAAGTTTTCACCATGCTTACCAGTCATTTTGCCTGCGATATCAAAAAGATTACGGAATTGACGTTCGTTCACACCATACATGTGACGAAGTTTTTGTTTTTCTTGTAATTGTAATCCGTATTCTGATAATTTTTTACGTTGGTTTGGACCATGTTGTCCTGGAGCGTAAGGACGTTTGTCTAACTCCTTACCTGTACCACTTAATGAAATACCAAGACGACGAGAAAGTTTCCAGCTTGGACCTGTATAACGAGCCATAATTGACTCCTCCTTCATGTTTTTATTTGGTAAAATAAAAACAGATGTAACATGTCTTCTTATTTATTTTGTCTTCCTGTACCTTCGCCCTAGCAGCCAAGGGTTACACAATACACCATCAGAAATGATTCCTGAGGAACAAAATAGAATAAAAAGTGTATACATATGCTGCGCTATTTTACACAAAGAATATTATATGATTTTTATAGGTGAAAAGTCAAGTAGAGTTTACTATTAGTTTGAGTCAAGTATTTGTGGGAGAAATTTTTTATCGTCGGAATTTCTCTCTTTTTCAGTGTGTTTGCTATCTCTATTGTTAACGCTTTCTATACTTACTCTATTTATAGT